>JBEGQV010000001.1:0-5988 GCA_041180785.1 Bacteroidota bacterium
CTATCCCTTTCTAGCTATATTTTCGGATCTGTACCAACAGCATTATGGTACGGTTTAAAATATCATCAAGCTGATATTCGCACCTTGGGGAGTGGAAATGCCGGCGCTACAAATACCTTCAGAGTTTTTGGTAAAAAGGCGGGGATTATCGTTTTATCTATAGATGCTCTAAAAGGTTTTTTGGCAACTGCGCAAGCAGCTGTATTGTATTATTTTGGCCTAATCGATTGGGAAACATGCGTTTCATTAAAGATTATTTTTGGATTTTTAGCCATCATCGGACATTTGTTGCCAATTTTTTGTGATTTTAAAGGAGGGAAAGGGGTTGCAACCTTGTTAGGTATGGCACTGTGCTTGCATCCTTCGGCTGCAATGTTGAGTATATTGTTATTTTTGATCGTCTTTGCTATTTCACATTATGTCTCATTAGCTTCCATTATAGGCTCTTTTTCCTTTCCTATTTTAATGGTATGTAAAACCTTTGGGGATGAGCTTCCGATTACCATCATTTTTGGATTTTTTGTTACTTTTTTGGTCATCTATACCCACAGAAAAAATATTCAACGAATATTTCAAGGAACTGAAAATAGAATGTATCTATTTCCTCGAAAGCGTAATTCATTTTAGTATATTTGTGTGAATTTTAATTCCACAAAATGCAATCTTCTCAACAATATATTCAAGAACATAAAGATCGTTTTTTGAACGAGCTTTTAGAAATTTTACGCATCCCTTCTATTTCTGCCGATCCTGCCTATGCAGGTGATGTTAGAAGAGCAGCAGAGTGGGTTGCCCAAAACCTACAAGCGGCAGGTGCAGAACATGTACGATTGGAGGAAACTGCAGGTCATCCCATTGTATATGGCGAGAAAATGATTGATGCAAATGCCCCAACCGTATTGGTATACGGACACTATGATGTGCAACCTGCTGATCCGCTTCATCTTTGGGATAGTCCACCTTTTGAACCTGTGATTAAAGATGGTGTGATTTATGGCCGTGGAACATGTGACGATAAAGGTCAGTTTTTTATGCATGTAAAAGCATTTGAGGCCATGCTAAAATCAGGTGAATTAAGATGCAATGTGAAGTTCATGATCGAAGGAGAAGAAGAAATTGGTTCGGATCATTTGGGACTCTTCGTAAAAGCGAATAAGGAATTGTTAAAGGCAGATGTTATTCTAATTTCAGATACCTCTATCATTTCCAATGATATACCTTCTATTGATGTCGGTTTGCGTGGCTTAAGCTATTTAGAAGTAAAGGTGCAAGGGCCAAACAAAGATTTACATTCTGGCGTGTATGGCGGAGCAGTGGCAAATCCTGTCAATATCCTGTGCCAAATGATTGCTTCTTTACAAGATGAATTTAATCGAATTACGATTCCAGGCTTTTATGATGATGTGCAGGAGCTGAGTGCAACAGATCGTGCGGCGATGGCCCAGACCCCATTTGATTTAGAGAATTACCAAAAAGAATTGGGGATTGCTGCCGTACATGGAGAAGCGGGTTATTCAACCTTGGAAAGGGCTTCTATTCGTCCGACTTTAGATGTCAATGGAATATGGGGTGGGTACATTGGTGAAGGTGCAAAAACAGTATTACCTTCATTAGCTCATGCAAAAATTTCCATGCGCTTGGTGCCCAACCAATCGTCTGAAAAAATTACCGAATTATTTACCAAACACTTTTTGTCCATAGCGCCAAAAGGGGTACAAGTTACCGTAACACCTCATCATGGAGGAGAAGCCTATGTTATGCCAACGGATAGCATTGCCTACCAGGCTGCTTCAGAGGCAATGGAAAAAACATTTGGTAAAACCCCAGTTCCTACCAGGGGTGGAGGTAGTATTCCGATTGTTGCCTTGTTTGAAAAAGAACTAGGGGTGAAATCAATTTTGATGGGATTTGGATTAGATTCAGACGACATTCATTCTCCGAATGAGCATTATGGCTTGTTTAACTTTTATAAAGGAATAGAAACAATTCCATACTTTTTTGATAATTATTATCGTTTAAATCAATAATGGCAGAAAATTTAGGTCTTTTAGCAACAGAGTCCTCTTCTAAATACCAAGATTTGGAAAACCAAAGCGTGTTAACGCTTTTAGAGCAAATCAATCAAGAAGACCAAACGGTTCCCTTGTCCGTTCAAAAAGTCATACCATCCATTGGCAAATTGGTAGAAGAAATAACCGCCCGCATGAAAAAGGGGGGACGATTGTTTTATATAGGTGCTGGCACAAGCGGAAGGTTAGGAGTTGTAGATGCTTCTGAATGTCCGCCTACCTTTGGTGTACCACATGATTGGGTGATTGGCCTGATCGCGGGAGGGGATAAGGCGATTCGTAAGGCCGTTGAAAATGCCGAGGATGATGTAGAGCAGGCATGGAAAGATTTGGAGGAATACAAAATTGACTCCTTGGATACCGTAATTGGTATTGCAGCTTCAGGTAGAACACCCTATGTGATTGGAGGTGTGAAAGAAGCAAAGAAGCGAGGGATTTTGACAGGGTGTGTGGTTTGTAATGAAAATTCAGCTCTATCAAAAGAAGTAGATGTGCCGATTGAGGTGGTCGTTGGTCCAGAATTTTTAACGGGGAGTACTCGAATGAAATCTGGAACAGCTCAAAAATTGGTTTTAAATATGATTTCTACTGCAGTGATGATTCAATTGGGTCGAGTGAAGGGGAATAAAATGGTGGATATGCAGTTGAGTAATCATAAATTAGTGCTTCGTGCTATTCGGATGGTGCAGGAAGAAATCGGCGTTAGTGAGGAGAAAGCGGCCGAATTATTGGAGAAATATGGTAGTGTGAGAGAAGCTGTTGCAAATTACTCATAACTCATAATTCATAATTCCCAAAAAACTCTTTTCTTTGTATATTAATTTAAAAAAATACCTTTGATGAAAAAGATTTCTAAACTTATTTTTTCCGCCGCAGTTTTAACACTTGCACTTGGAAATCAGGCGAAAGCTGAGGATTTTCCTGCAGATATTAAGCCTTTAATGCAAAAATATACTTGTTTTGCTTGTCATAAAGTTGATGCACGTTTAGTGGGTCCAGCTTACAAGGACGTTGCAAAGAAAAAGTATTCAGTAGATAAAATTGTGTCTTTAATGGCAAAGCCTCAGCCGTCTAACTGGCCGGGTTATCCACCAATGGCACCTATGACTGTTCCAAAGGATGATGCAGTGAAAATTGCCAAATGGATTAATTCTTTGAAATAAGATGTTTCAATAAAATAAAAAAAGGAGCCATTAGGCTCCTTTTTTGTTATATGTTGTCAATAACTATTTCTTTGCTTTTTTCGTTTTTGGTTCTTTTTCTTCTTTCACCTCCGCTTCTGCTCTTTCTTTTTTAGGTGCTTTCTCCTTTTTTTCTAAAGCTGGGAAGATTTCAGGTAAAAAATTGAACATAATCACATACCACGATAAAATTTTCTTAATATCAGAAGCATATACTCGGTCTTGGTTGTAATTAGGAACTACCTCTGCTAATAAAGCGAATAATTCTGCATCATTTGCTTTTTTGGGTTCTAATGGCAATGTTCCATTGAATTTTCCGTGTAAAGCGATGAAAATGTCGCCCAGTGGTAAGGTGCTGTCTTGGTGATCATCCAAATACAAAGAGATGTCTTTCAAGACGGAGATTCTGGTTTGTCCGCCAACCACAGATTTTTGTTTTGCAGCATCTAAGGTTTCAACGATAACGCCTGTACGGGTTGGTTTTAACACTCTGAACAATCCACTTTTCCCAGAAATATGGGCAATTTCATTTAATAATTCCATTCAATTTTTTTAATTCGATGCAAAAATAAGATTTTTTTTATTTGTAAGGCGAAGTTTTCATTAATTCCTCGATGGATTGTAAGATTTCTTCCCTCCCAATATGTTTTTCAGCTGAAGTAATAAACATTTCAGGTAATTCCTCCCAAGTTTCTCCAAGGATTTGTTTGTAAGTATCTACCGCTTCCTGGATTTGTTTATTCGATAATTTATCTGCTTTGGTAAAAACCACATAAAATGGAATTTCTGCTTCACCCATTCGATTCATAAATTCCACATCAATAGGTTGTGGCTTGTGTCGAATGTCAACTAAAATGTATAAGCAAACTAAATTTTCCCGTTTTAAGAGGTAGTCAAAAATCATTTTTTCAAATTTTTGACGGATGTCTTTACTTACCTTGGCATATCCATAACCGGGTAAATCCACTAAAAACCAACGGTCGTTGATCAAAAAATGATTGATCAATTGGGTTTTACCAGGTGTTTGAGATGTTTTTGCAAGTCCTTTTGTAAATGTTAAGGAGTTGATTAATGAGGATTTTCCAACATTGGATCTTCCAATGAAAGCAAATTCTGCACGATGAGGAGGCGGACACTTTTGGTATTCCGAATTACTCATCACAAATTTTGCACTTTTAATTTCCATCATGTATGTAATTTTTACCAAGACTGAATGGTGTCGATAAAACATGCCACTTTATCAGGATCAATATCAGGGTAGACGCCATGTCCTAAATTGGCTATGTAACGCTGTCTTCCAAATTGTTCCAACATATGTGTTGTTTCTTTTTTAATGGTGCTAAAATTACCATACAACACACATGGGTCTAGATTTCCTTGAAGGGTTTTGTTGGGACCCACTAATTTTCTTGATTCCGCTATGTCCATATTCCAATCAAGACCGATGGTCTGACAATTTAATGTGCCCATTTCTTCTCGAGCAAAAAATGCGCCTTTGGCAAAAAGGGTTACGGGAACTTCATGGATGGCATCGCAAATTTTTTGCATGTATTTGGTTGAAAATTCGCTGTATTGAGCCGGACTTAAAATGCCTGCCCAAGAGTCGAATAGTTGTACCAAATTAGCACCTGCGGTAATTTGCGCTTTTAAGTATGTGATAGTAGAATCTGTAATCAATTGCAACAAGGTGTGTGCTAATTCAGGTTCTGCATATAACATTTTTTTAGCTTGCGAAAATGTTTTAGAACCTTTCCCTTCTACCATATAACAGAAAATAGTAAATGGTGCTCCGGCAAAACCAATGAGTGGAATTTTTCCGTTTAATTCCTTCTTGACTATTTTAATGGCATCTAATACGTAAGCTAAATCCTCTTCCGGATTTGCTAAGCGAATATTTTTTAAATCTGCTTTCGAGCGAATTACCTTTGGGAACAAGGGGCCTTTTTGTTCTTCCATGACATACGGAAGTCCCATGGCTTCAGGGACAACTAAGATATCAGAAAAGATGATGGCTGCATCAACGCCAAATCGAGTAACTGGTTGAATGGTGACCTCTGCTGCTAATTCAGGAGTGGTAGCCAAATTAATAAATGAACCAGCTTTTGCACGGACTTCGCGGTATTCAGGCAGGATTCGACCAGCTTGGCGCATCACCCAAACGGGCACACGTTCTACTTGTTCTCCTCTGGCCGCACGGAGTATTAAATCGTTTTGCAGGTTCTCCATTTACTTAGCCGAATAATTTGGTGCTTCTTTTGAAATGCTCACATCATGCGGATGAGATTCTTTTACACCAGCAGCTGTGATTTTAACAAATTTGGCTTGTTGCATGCTTGTGATGTCACTTGCACCGCAATAGCCCATACCAGCTTTTAATCCACCCACCATTTGATAAAGAATTTCTACTACGGAACCTTTAAATGGTACACGCCCTACTATGCCTTCTGGAACTAATTTTTTGATATCGTCTTCGGCATCTTGGAAATAGCGATCCTTTGAACCATCTTCCATGGCTTCTAATGAGCCCATTCCCCGATACGACTTAAATTTTCTTCCTTCTAAAATAATCATTTCACCTGGAGCCTCTTCCGTTCCGGCCAACATAGAACCGATCATAACAGTGCTTGCACCACCAGCAATTGCTTTGGCGATGTCGCCTGAGTATCGGATTCCTCCGTCAGCTATTACGGGTACATTGTATTTTTGTAAGGCTTTAGCTGCTTCGTAAACGGCGGTTA
>JBEGQV010000002.1:0-13648 GCA_041180785.1 Bacteroidota bacterium
ACCTCGGCTGAAACATAAGCTAAGGGTATCCAACACAAAGAGGAATAATGAACTATTTTTGTTTTTACGATACTAAATAAAATAAGGACGAACCAAAAAAGAATTTTCATGAACAATGAAAATTCATTATGCTGTTGCTCCGCACCAGAAAATAGTTCCTTTGCTCCTTTCCAATGAAATAATCGAGCTCCTGCCCAAATAGAAATAGGGAAACATCCGATTAAAAGCACCACAAAATGATAATAAAAGGGTTGTCCGTGACCAGCATCGCCGGTAGTCAATAATCTAACTTGATATTGGAAGAAATCATAAATAATTTGCATGCCATATTTCTGCGCGATTAAGGCATACCAAGTCACAAAAAGAGCAAGTGCAATACATGATGAAAGGGCCAATCCACGAACTTTTTTCCACATATCGGGCAATTGAAATTTCCTACATGCCGCAAATAAGAAAATTACTGCCCCCCAGACCAGCAAGGCCACTGGACCTTTTGTCAACATGGCTAGACCCACAAAAACCCCACTTAAAAGACTGTTTTTGATAAATGTTCCATGTAATAAATGGAGATAAAACTGGTAAATTCCTAAAAAAATAAATAGATTAAACAGTGGATCAATGATGCCTGTACTTGCATATAAATGTGGCGTAAATGCTGCCAGGTACGAAAAAGCCCACCAATGGCCGAATCGCTCACCGTGCTCTTTTTTACCAATATGATAAAAAATCACCAAAGAAATAGCCCCGATGATAGCATTGGGAAATCGAGCGGCAAATTCCATAGAGACCCATGCATTTTCAGTAAAAATCTTAAAAAACAAGAAACTTGCTGCTTGCAACCAAATAAAGAGGGGTGGCTTTTCCCAAAAGGGTTTAAAATTAATCTGGACGCCAAGATAATCCCCTGAAACGATCATTTCTCGAGCGGACTCTGCAAAATTCACTTCATCCCAATCAAACAAATGAGATTGACCCAAAAAAGGCATAAAAATGATACAGCCAATGACAAACCATGCAGATTTAGGATATTTTTGGACAAGTTTAAGCATGTTGATTTTTCTTTAAAACAAAAAAATAATAGGCAATCAGAGAAGCCAAGCATCCGAAAAGCGCTCCAAAAAGGGTATCAACCGGAAAATGCTGAAACAAATACACGCGTGAATAGGCAACGGCAAAGGCAAGCAAGCCAAATAAAAAACCAGTAAGCCTATTGGGCGACAAATAGGCCATCCAAAAATACATCCACCAAGCAGCGTTAGTATGACCGGAAGGAAAACTATTTAATTCATTGATCGCTAAACCTTCAACCAAATGCCATTTCAAGTTGAGGTGTTTAAAATATAAAATGGGTCGAAGCGCTTCTTTAAAAACTAAATGTTTCAGCAATTGAACAACAAGCGTAGAAATCGCATAGGAAAACACATAAGGCTTGATTAATTCCTTTTTTTTCAGAATCATCCAAATCAAAAAAACGATTGGCAAAATGACTTCAGCAGTGTTCGTAATGAATTGAAAGGCGGCATCAAAAAAAACTGAATATTGTAAATTAATCAGTTCCATTTGCTGCTGTCTGGAAAATGTCAAGACAAAAATTGTGTTAGCCATGATAAAGCTAAAAAAAGCCCACAAATATCCTTGAACTGACGATTTGAAAGTATTCATAAAAACAAAGGTCGGAATTTTTATTAAAATCCGAAGACACATCTTGTCAATTAGAAAAAAAATAGCTAATTTTGCAGTCCCATTTTATACAAGCTGTAAAAATGAAGCCATTCGAAGCCTTTAGGATACCAATCATGTCTTTGGAGAACAAGGTCTACGAATACCAAATGGAAGGCAAATCGGATTTTTTCGAAGCCTTTGAGCAGGATTGGATAGAAAAAGGGGCTTTCCAAGTGAAGGTAAAATTAGACAAATCACCCACCATGATTCAAGTCTATTTACACCTTGATGCTGTTTTGCAGCTGATTTGTGACCGATCGATGGAAGAATTTGATTACCCGATAGAAGTAAACGAGAAATTAATTTTCAAGTTTGCGGATCATTCGGAAGATATGGGAGACAATCTGTATTTATTAGACAGAAAAGAGCCTTATCTAAATTTATCGCAGGATATATATGATTTCATAGCAGTTCAAGTTCCTATGAAAAAATTGCATCCTCGGTTTGTTGATAAAAACGACACTTCCTTGCAGGATGAGTTTTTATATACAACAGAAACGGAAGAGGAGTCTGAACAGCATGAGCAAGAAACAGACCCTCGCTGGAATATTTTAAAGAATTTAACAGACAACAATAAAAAGTAACATACAATGGCACATCCTAAACGAAGACATTCGACTACACGCCGTGACAAAAGAAGATCTCACGATTTTGGAACTCCAAAGCAAATCGCTGTAGACAAGATGACAGGTGAAACTCACCTATACCACCGTGCACACGTTCACGAGGGCAACTTGTACTACAAAGGAAAAATGATTGTAGAAGGTTATTCTGCCTAATCAATTCAGTTCTCCTTAGGATTTTCGAATTTTTTTCTAAAAATCCCGATAAAATGCTATTTTTTCACTTAAATAAGTACTATTTTTGCGTTACGCTTCAAATTAGGAAAATTTGTCAATGAGAATAGCAGTAGATGTAATGGGTGGCGATTATGCGCCGGTTTCTGTGATCGACGGGATATTATTGGCATTAAATTCTTTAACTGAAAAGGAAACGATTTTAGCCGTAGGGCCAGAAAAAACGATAAAAAATTTACTTGCTCAACGAAAGTACGAAGGAACTCAAATTGAAATAATTCCTGCCGAGCAAGTAATTGAAATGGGAGAACATCCCACTAAGGCTTTATCTCAAAAACCCAACTCCAGTATTGGTGTTGGGTTTAGTCTTTTAAAGAGTGGCCAAGCTGATGTATTTGCCTCCGCAGGTAATACAGGTGCCATGATGGTCGGTTCTCTATTTTCCGTAAAAACAATTCAAGGTATTCAACGACCCGCCATTGCTGGATTTGTTCCACAAACAAATGGCAAGTACTCTGTCATGCTAGACATTGGTGCCAACGCAGATTGTAAACCTGAAATGTTGGAGCAATTTGCGGTGTTAGGCTCCATTTACTTTGAGGCAACAACCGGACAAAAAAGTCCAAAAGTTGGTTTAATGAATATCGGAGAAGAAGAGCAAAAAGGATCCATCTTAGCACAAGCAGCACATACATTACTTAAAAACAATAAACAAATTAATTTCATCGGGAACTTAGAGGGAAAAGATTTGTTTAGAAATAAAGCAGACGTGATTGTAACCGATGGGTTCACAGGTAACATCATGTTAAAAATGGCTGAATCCTTTTATTTCATTATGGAGGAACAAGGAGTCAAAAATGACTTCATAGACCTTACCAATTATGAAACATATGGAGGCAGCCCAATTATTGGCATCAATGGCAATGTGGTAATTGCACATGGAGCCTCAACACCTAAAGCGATTAAAAATATGATTAGTTTGTCCAAATCTCTTGTCAATTCTGGAGTTTGTCAGAAAATCAAATCTGCTTTGGAAAAAAACTAAAGGAAATCAAGACAACATGAGCAATAAAATTTCTGCAGCA
Source organism: Bacteroidota bacterium (assembly GCA_041180785.1). Taxonomy (GTDB): domain Bacteria; phylum Bacteroidota; class Bacteroidia; order Cytophagales; family Spirosomataceae; genus Sandaracinomonas. The sequence goes on from JBEGQV010000002.1 coordinate 3,605, forward strand.
ATTACGGGTATTCATGGATATGTACCTGATTATATTTTGACCAATCAGGAACTAGAGAAATACGTTGAAACAAACGACGAATGGATCACTTCCAGAACCGGAATCAAAGAAAGAAGAATATTAAAAGGTGAAGGTTTAGGTACTTCTTACATGGGTGCAAAAGCTGTAGAAGGATTGTTAGCCAAAACAAATACCAAACCAGAAGAAATTGATTTATTGATTTGTGCTACTGTAACACCGGATTACTTGTTTCCCAATACTTCCAATTTGATTTGCAAATCAGTTGGAATTCGAAATACTGCATCATTTGATATTTCGGCAGCGTGCTCCGGATTTTTAAATGCATTAGGTACAGCCACTTCGTTTATCGAATCGGGGCGTTTTAAGAAAATAGTAGTGGTTGGTGCTGATAAAATGTCTGCGATTGTCGATTACAAAGACCGTACAACTTGTATACTTTTTGGAGACGGTGCTGGAGCGGTATTGCTTGAACCAAACACAGAAGGTTTAGGTGTTCAGGATTTCATCCTTAAATCAGATGGTGAAGGTTGCGAAAGTTTAATGCAAAAGGGAGGTGGTAGTGCTTATCCGCCGACACATGAAACAATAGACGCTGGATGGCATTATGTACGTCAAGAAGGTCAGGCTGTCTTCAAATTTGCCGTTACTCGTATGGCTGATGTATCTGCTGAAATCATGGAAAGAAATAACCTGACCGGAGATGATATTGCTTGGTTAGTACCGCATCAAGCCAATAAACGAATCATTGATGCCACTGCAAGTAGAATGAATGTTGGGGACGACAAAGTAATGTTGAACATTGGTAAATATGGCAACACGACTGCCGCAACAATTCCCTTGTGTTTATGGGATTACGAAAAACAATTAAAAAAAGGAGATAACTTAATATTTGCGGCTTTTGGTGGAGGTTTCACTTGGGGCTCAGCCTATGTTAAATGGGCATATAATTCTTAATTAAAATTTATGGCAACTACAGCTGATATCAAAAACGGAATGGTTATTAATTACAATAATGACCTCTATTCGATCATTGAGTTTTTACATGTAAAACCAGGAAAAGGTCCTGCTTTTGTACGTACAAAATTACGTTCATTAACTTCAGGAAAGGTAATTGACAACACCTTCAATTCAGGCGTCGCAATCTACCCTGTTCGTGTAGAAAGAAGAAAATTCCAGTACTTATTTGAGGATGAGTATGGTTTTAATTTTATGGACAATGAAACCTTCGAGCAAATTTTATTAGAAAAGCAAATGGTGGAAGCATCTGATTTGATGAAGGAAGGTCAAGAAGTTGAAATCTTAATCAATACGGAAAACGAGAAAGCAATTTCTTGTGAACTACCTCCATTTGTAGAATTAAAAATAACGTATACTGAACCAGGTGTTCGTGGAGATACAACCAATACGCCTAAAAAACCAGCAACGGTAGAAACAGGAGCAACCATTACAGTGCCTATTTTTATTGAACAAGATGAAGTAATTAAAGTAGACACAAGAACGTATAGTTATGCTGAACGTGTGAAATAATTGTCAAACTATTTTATACATTTGTACTCAAGACCTTAATATTTCGAAATATAAATTAAATGGATACTAAAGAAATTCAGCGATTATTGGATTATATCGCCAAATCGCCCTTAGCAGAAGTAAGCATAGAAACAGAAGGCTTAAAAGTTTCTGTAAAGAAAAATTCTGCTGTTGCAACCGTTGTTGCAGCAGCTCCTGCTCCTGCTCCAGTAGCAGCAGCTCCTGCTGCTCCTTCTGCAGCTGCTCCGGCTGCACCGGTGCCAGCGGCAGCACCTGTTTCAGACAATTTAATAACGATTAAGTCCCCAATGATTGGTACATTTTATCGTGCTGCAGGACCAGAAAAAGACAACTTTGTAGAGGTTGGTTCATCCATTGAAGCTGGTAAAACTGTTTGTATCATTGAAGCAATGAAATTGTTCAATGAAATTGATTCAGAGGTTTCAGGTAAAATCGTTAAAATTTTAGTAGAAAACGCTACGCCAGTAGAATTTGATCAACCATTATTCTTGGTTGAAAAAGCATAATTGCGTTTCTTAACTACCATTCAAATTCATAAAAATGTTTAATAAAATACTCATTGCCAATCGCGGAGAAATCGCATTACGAATTATTCGTACATGTAGAGAAATGGGAATTAAAACAGTTGCTGTTTATTCCACCGCTGACCGTGAGAGTTTACACGTTCGTTTTGCAGATGAAGCCGTTTGTATCGGGCCTCCTCCAAGCAGACAATCCTATTTAAGTATTCCTGCCATTATTTCTGCAGCTGAAGTTACAGGAGCAGATGCGATTCACCCAGGATACGGTTTTTTATCTGAAAATGCTGAATTTTCAAGAATATGTGCAGAGCATGGTATTAAATTCATTGGGGCATCCGCTGAAATGATTAATTCCATGGGAGACAAAGCCACCGCAAAAGATACCATGAAAAAAGCTGGCGTTCCTGTAATCCCGGGATCCGACGGCTTATTAGATACGGTAGAAGAAGCAATTGAATTAGCCAAATCGATTCGTTACCCAGTCATCATCAAGGCAACTGCTGGAGGTGGTGGACGTGGCATGCGTATTATCCGTGAGGAATCTGAATTCCGTAAATTATGGGATGATGCTAAAATGGAAGCAGGTGCAGCTTTTGGAAACGATGGCTTATACATGGAGAAGTTCGTAGAAGAACCTCGTCACATCGAAATCCAGGTGGTTGGTGATAAGTTTGGCAAAGTATGTCACCTTTCCGAAAGAGACTGCTCAATCCAAAGACGTCATCAAAAACTTTGCGAAGAAACTCCTTCTCCTGCTTTAAATGATGAATTAAGAGCAAAAATGGGCGAAGCTGCTATTAAAGGAGCTGCAGCCATTGGCTACGAAGGCGCTGGAACCATCGAATTTTTGGTGGACAAAAATGGTGATTTCTATTTCATGGAAATGAATACACGTATCCAAGTAGAACACCCCATTACAGAAGAAGTAACCGATTTCGATTTAATCAAAGAACAAATTAAAGTAGCAGCTGGAATTGCCATTTCAGGTAAAAACTACTTCCCTAAATTATATGCTTTGGAGTGCCGTATCAACGCAGAGGACCCTGCCAATGGATTTAGACCTTCTCCGGGTAAAATCACCAATTTACACCTACCAGGTGGACACGGTGTTCGCGTAGATTCACATGTCTATTCAGGATATACCATTCCTCCAAATTACGATTCAATGATTGCTAAACTAATTGTGAGCGGTCAGAGTCGTGAAGAAGTGCTAAAACGCATGAAGCGCGCCTTACAAGAATTCGTCATTGAAGGCATCAAAACAACCATTCCTTTCCACATCAAATTAATGGACGATCCAGGTTTCCAATCCGGAAAATTCACTACCGCGTTCATGGAAACATTTGATATGAGTGGGATTTAAGAACTGAAGAATTGTAGAACTGTAGAACTGTAGAACTGTAGCATTTTGTACTACAGTTCTAGGTACTACAATTCTAGGTACTACAATTCTAGGTACTACAGTTCTAGGTACTACAATTCTAGGTACTACAGTTCCAAAGTTCTAAAATAACATTTGCATTTCTAAATTGAAATCATTATTTTTGCAATCCCAATTTATCAACTGATGCCCAAATGTTGTAAAATAGGTCAAAATCAGCGCTTTTGTGAATAATTCCGTTGAAACAAAATGAACTGATTAAACATTAAAAAAGAAATAAAGTGGATACTTTAAGTTACAAAACCATTTCTGCCAACAAAGCAACTATTCAGAAAGAATGGGTTGTGGTAGATGCTGAAAATCAAGTATTAGGACGTTTATGTTCAGAAATCGCGAAAATTATTCGTGGTAAGAACAAGCCATCTTACACACCTCACACAGATTGTGGAGATCAGGTAATTGTTATCAATGCAGACAAAGTTCGTTTGACAGGTAAGAAATTAACTGATAAAGTGTATACTCGCCACACGGGTTATCCAGGTGGACAGCGTTTTGCAACGCCAAGAGAGGTTTTAGCAAAAAACCCAAGAGGTGTTGTCGAAGCAGCTGTTAAAGGTATGTTGCCAAAGAATCGTTTAGGACGTGCTTTGTTCAACAATCTTTATGTATACGCTGGCACAGAACATCCTCATGCTGCTCAACAGCCAAAAGAAATCAAATTTTAACGGAAAGATCTTTTAGATACCAATGGCAGAATTAACTAACAAAATAGGAAGAAGAAAAACAGCTATCGCTCGTATTTCTTTAACGCCGGGAAAAGGTGAGATCGTTGTAAACGGTCGTGCATTCACAAATTATTTCCCATCTGAAATTCTTCAGATTGTTGTAAACCAACCATTCGCATTAACAAATACCTTAGGTTCTTTCGACGTTAAGGCTAATGTAGACGGTGGTGGAATTAAAGGTCAAGCGGAAGCACTTCGTTTGGCTATTTCTCGCGCTTTGCAAACACAGGACACTGAATTGCGTTCTCCTTTGAAAAAAGAAGGATTCTTAACTCGTGATCCTCGTATGGTTGAGCGTAAGAAAGCTGGTCGCAGAAAAGCACGTAAGAGATTCCAATTCTCTAAACGTTAATCGCATATAGAGATTACTCGTGGAAAAGGCTTGTCTGTTGCCGATGCCTTTTCCACATTTTTATTTTTACATTTTAAAACCTTAAAAATGGCACAAGTAAACTACAAAGACCTGTTAGACGCAGGCGTTCACTTCGGTCACTTGACTCGCAAGTGGGATCCTAAAATGGCTCCATATATCTTCATGGAGAAAAATGGTATCCACATCATTGATTTAAACAAAACAATTTCTTGCCTTGATGAGGCTTCAAACGCAATCCGTGCTATCGTTCGTTCTGGTCGCAAGGTAATGTTCGTTGCTACAAAAAAACAAGCTCAAGAAGTGGTAACTGCAGAAGCAGAAAAGTTAAAAATGCCTTACGTAACTGATCGTTGGTTAGGTGGTATGTTGACAAACTTTGCAACTGTACGTAAATCAATCAAAAAAATGTCTAGCATCGACAAGATGTTAAAAGACGAAACAATCGTTAAGCAAATCGCAAAGCGTGAGCGTTTAATGATGACTCGTGAAGAGGAAAAATTAAAGCGTGTTTTAGGTGGTATCGTTGAGTTAACTCGCCTTCCAGCAGCCTTGTTCGTTGTTGACGTTAAGCGTGAGCACATAGCAGTTAAAGAAGCTAAGAAATTAGGTATTCCTGTTTTTGCAATGTGTGATACCAACTCAAATCCAGATACAGTTGATTTCCCAATCCCTGCAAACGACGATGCATTCAAATCAATCTCTATCATCATCAATGCAATCAGCAAAGCCATCGAAGAAGGTTTAGCAGAAAGAAAGCAAGATAAAGACGATGCAAAAGTTGCTGAAGAAGAAGCTGAAAAGCGTGCAGTAGATGAGGATACACAAGAAGCTGCTAAGGTAGCTGCCAAATACGAAAAAGAAGCAGAAAACGATTAATAAACATTCATACAATGTCAATTACAGCATCAGACGTTAACAAATTACGCCAAATGACAGGCGCAGGAATGATGGATTGCAAAAAAGCATTAACAGAAGCTAATGGCGACTTTGATGCAGCAATCGATATCCTTCGCAAAGCTGGTCAAAAAGTAGCTGCAAAACGTGCTGACAACGAAACCAACGAAGGTATCGTGTTAGTTGCTCTTAATGCAGATCATTCAAACGGTAAATTAATTGCCCTTGCTTGCGAAACTGAACCAGTTTCTAAAGTAGCAGATTTCAATAACTTAGCTAAAAACATCTTAGATGCTGCTGTTGCCTCACACGCTCCTTCAGCACACGATTTATTAGCTGAGCCTTTAGCAGATGGTCGCTCAGTAGAAGGACATATCATCGAGTTAACTGGTAAAATTGGCGAGAAAATCACGTTAGCAGCTTACGAAAACGTATCTGCTGAAAAAGTGGTTTCGTATATCCACTCAAACAACAAAATTGGTGTTTTAGTTGCTTTTGACAATGTTCAAGGAGCAGACATCAACGAAGTTGGAAAAGATATCGCAATGCAAATCACTGCGATGAAGCCAGTTGCTTTAGACAAAGACGGTGTAGATGCAGATACCATCCAAAGAGAAATCGAAATTGGAAAAGATCAAGCACGCCAAGAAGGAAAACCAGAAGCAATGTTAGAAAAAATTGCAATTGGTAAATTGGAGAAATTCTATAAAGAACAAACGTTGTTGAACCAACAATTTGTAAAAGATTCTTCAATTAACATCCGTCAATTGTTAGAACAAACACAAAAAGGATTAACCATCGTTTCTTTCAAAAGAATCGCTTTGGCTTAATATTTTTTTGAACAATAATTAAAGACCATCCGTTTTCGGATGGTCTTTTTTTTTGCTTTAAAAATTCCTAAAGATTTTCTAACTTGTATAAAAATTAATCTATAATCATCCATGTCAAAAATCGTGATCCTCGGTGGAGGTGAAAGTGGTGTAGGAGCAGCCCTGTTGGCACAATCAAAGGGCTTCGAGGTATTTTTGTCGGATTCAGGATCACTCAAAGAGGAATACCAACAAATTCTACAAAAAAATCAGATCGATTTCGAACATTCGAAACATTCCGTAGATAACATTTTAACAGCGCAAGAAATCATTATTTCGCCGGGAATTCCTGAAAAAGCAGAGATTGTCAAGGCTATCAAAGCAGCCAATATCTCTCTAATTTCTGAAATTGAGTTTGCAGCGCGCTACACAAAAGCACAACTCATTGCCATCACAGGTAGCAATGGAAAAACCACTACTACCCTGCTCACCTATCACTTACTGAAAGAAGCAGGTTTAAAAGTTGGATTGGCTGGGAACATAGGCAAAAGCTTTGCCAAGCAAGTGATGGAAGATGAAATGGATTATTATGTCATCGAAATCTCAAGCTTTCAATTGGATCGCTGCTTTCATTTCACTCCCAAAGTAGCTATACTCTTAAATATCACACCCGACCACCTCGACCGATACGAATACAAATTCGAAAATTACATTCATTCAAAATTACGCATCTTCCAGAATGCAAACGAGGATACCACCTGTATTACATGGGCAGAAGATGAGGTAGTTAATGCGTACAGACAAAATATTCCAGCTGGACATCAACAGTTGATCAGTTTTAATGATAAAAAAGCCTGCGCTTGGATTTCTGAACATGAGATTCAATTCCATGAATCCTGGACTGTGCAAAGAGATGATCTTCCGATTAAAGGTCCTCACAATGCCATCAACTTATCAGCTGCAGTTTTAGCAGCTGGTGCTGTAGGCATTTCTCCCGAAAAGATTAAAAAATCCCTTGCCACCTTCGTCAATGCTGAACATCGTTTAGAACCTTGCGGAAAATGGCAGAACATTGAATTCATTAATGACTCAAAAGCTACCAACGTTGATGCGGTATTTTATGCCTTAAATAGCTTTAAAAGGGGGATCATTTTAATTATTGGTGGGGTCGACAAAGGAAATGACTATACTGTATTAGATCAATTAGTAGCAGAAAAAGTAAAAGGAATTATTTGCTTGGGGACAGATAACGAAAAACTATTACAGCATTTTACGCAAAAAGTACCCCATATAATTTCGACACAATCACTAAAAGAAGCCGTTGAAACAAGTGCATCATGGGCCTCAGCAGGCGATACCGTTCTGCTTTCTCCAGCATGCGCAAGCTTTGACTTATTTATGAATTACGAAGACCGAGGAAAAAAATTTAAACAAACTGTAAAAGAGTTTATCGATGCACAGAATTAAATCTCTAAAACTTGAATTAAAAGGCGATTATCAAATATGGTTGATCGTACTCGTGCTAAATCTTTTTGGTTTACTGGTACAATTTTCTGCGAAAGGAAGAATTGCCATGATGAGTCCATGGGATCCCATCACTTCCTTCCTAAAAACCATTATTATTTTAGGCATTTCCTTCTATTTAATGGCTTATTTTTCGCGACAAAATTACATCAAACTCGCAAAATTTAGCGAAATAGCCTTACTAGCATCTTGGGTTTTAATTGGTGCTGCTTATTTATTTGGAACCAGTAAAGGTGGGGCAAGTAGATGGCTGGAAATTGGACCTATTTCTTTTATGCCTTCAGATATGGCAAAACTCTGCCTTACTGCAAGTTTGGCTAAGGATTTTTCCACCAAACAATCCGATTCCAACCTATATACACCACCTGTCTTATTTTATATTTTCTTTAAAATTGGCGTCACTTGTTTTTTAATCATGATGTCAAACTTTTCAACATCTGCCCTAATCTTTGCTTCCAGCATCGTATTGATGATTTTTGGAAGGGTTCCGTTTAAACATATTGGACTCATGATTACCATATTTATCAGTGGTGCAGTCATGGTTGTAATGCTTGGTATCGGACAAAGAGCCCAAACCATTCGGTCGAGAATTGAAAATTTCGTAGCCAGAAGAGACCAAAAAGAAGTAAATATTGACAAAAAAATGGGTGAAGACTACCAAATCACCCGTAGCTTGTATGCCATTGCAACTGGCGGAATCACACCCAAAGGTCCTGGAAAAAGTCAACAAAAATATTTTTTATCCCAAGCTGAATCCGATTTTATCTATGCCATTATCATCGAAGAATATGGACTTTTTGCAGCAATAGGAATTCCATTACTCTTCCTATATTTTTTATACAGAGGTGCTCGAGCGGTCCATGAAGCCATGGTCCCCTTTGGTGGATTACTTTCTGCCGGACTCACGTCTTCGATTGTATTCCAGGCCTTCATCAACATGTTTGTATCCGTAGATGCGGGACCCGTAACAGGACAACCCATGCCCATGATATCTGCAGGAGGCACCTCTTTAATTTTTACAGCCATTTCTATCGGTCTAATTTTAGCCGTTAGTGAAGATAAAAAACGCAACATTAGACCATCATCCCTGTAAAAGTGAGCATAAAACGAGTTATTATTTCCGGAGGAGGAACAGGCGGACATATTTACCCTGCCATTGCCATTGCAAATGCACTTCAAGCTGAAATTCCCGCAATTGAAATTTTATTTGTAGGTGCAGAGGGTAAAATGGAAATGGAAAAAGTACCCAAAGCAGGTTACAAAATTATAGGTCTTCCCATCGTAGGGATTAATCGCCAACATCTTTTAAAGAATTTATTATTTCCTTTCAAGCTAATCAATAGCTTTTCCAAAGCTATTAAAATCGTAAACGATTTTAAACCAGATTTAGCCATTGGTGTTGGAGGATACGCCTCTGGACCCTTGCTTATCGCAGCAAGTTTAAAAAACATTCCATTTTTTATTCAAGAACAAAATTCTTTTGCAGGAATTACCAATAAATTTTTAGCAAAAAAAGCAAAAAGGATATTTGTTGCCTATCCCCATATGGATAAATTTTTTCATGGCGAAAAAATACAATTATCAGGAAATCCTGTTCGAAAAGACCTTATTGACATTTCTGACAAAAAAGAAATGGCCATACAGCACTTTCAATTAGACCCACAGAAAAAATGTATTTTAGTGATTGGGGGTAGTCAAGGTGCAAGAAGTATCAACCAAGCCATTGCCCACTCATTTGGGAAATTAGCGGCATCAGATGTACAATTAATCTGGCAAACGGGTATACATTTCGAAAAAGAAGCCAAAGAGATCGCCTCAAAATATCCTAATTTCAATGCTTATGTAGCAGCATTTATTTATGAAATGGATTTAGCATATGCTGCAGCAGATTTAGTTTGTTCCCGAGCAGGAGCACTTTCAGTTTCTGAAATTTGTTTGGCGGGTAAACCAAGCATTCTAGTTCCTTTCCCAGCAGCAGCTGAAGATCATCAAACAGAAAATGCAAAAAGTCTTGTAAAAGAGCATGCTGCAATCCTGATAAAAGATGCAGATGCCCATAAAGAATTAGTGGATGATGCCTTAAAATTAATTCACCAATCAGAGCAGTTGGAAAAAATTGGACAAGCAGCCAAAAAATTAGGCAAACCAAATGCTGCCAAAGAAATTGCGCAAAAAATCATACAATCAA
>JBEGQV010000003.1:0-6629 GCA_041180785.1 Bacteroidota bacterium
GGAGTAGTTATGAGTTATGGGTTATGAGTTATGGGTTGTAAGAAATAAGGCCATAACTCATAACCCATAACTACAACTGTCTCCTATACAACTGAATCGTATTTTCTAATCCATAATATAAGGCATCGCAAATAAGTGCATGACCGATGGAAACTTCGTGAAGAGGATTCACGTTTGCTTTGAAAAAGGCTAGGTTTTCTAAGCTTAAATCGTGGCCGGCATTAACTTCTAATCCTAATTGCTGGGCTCTAAATGCTGACTTTCTATAAGGAGCAACAGATCCAGTCGGATTTGTTGGGAACTCTGTTGCAAAGGGTTCTGTATATAATTCAATGCGATCAGTGCCTGTGTCTGCAGCGGCTTCAACCATTTCTAACACAGGATCTACAAAAATAGAAGTTCTGATGCCTGCCTTTTTGAATTGGTCAATTAATGTAATAAGTAAATTCTTGTTTTTGATGGTATCCCAACCATGGTTGGATGTGATTTGTCCCAAGGCATCAGGCACCAACGTTACTTGTGCCGGTTTAACGGCTAACACTAATTCACAGAACTTGTCTTCTGAAGGATTTCCTTCGATGTTGAATTCGGTGGAAATGACTTTCTTTAACTCATAGACATCCTGGTAACGAATGTGTCGTTCATCCGGTCGAGGGTGCACCGTAATACCTTCTGCTCCGAATCGTTCGCAATCTAAAGCTACTTGAATTAAATCGGGATTGTTACCACCGCGTGAATTACGTAGTGTAGCAATTTTATTGATGTTAACACTTAAACGAGTCATATCAAAAAGAAGGCCGGTGGAACCGGCCTGTTGAATGTTAGATCAAATTATTTTTGGCCAAATATTCTGCAATTTGTACTGCATTAGTTGCAGCACCTTTTCTTAAATTATCGGCTACTATCCATAAGTTCAAGGTCTTTGGCTGCGTTTCGTCTCTACGGATACGGCCCACAAATACCTCGTCTTTTCCGTGTGCATTAATTGGCATTGGGTACACGAAATTCTTTGGATCGTCTTGTACGATTACGCCTTCTTCCGCCTCAAGCATCGCACGAACCTCAGCTAAATCAAATTCGTTTTCAAATTCGATGTTCACCGCTTCTGAGTGTCCACCAATGGTAGGAATACGAACAGTAGTTGCAGTAACTGCAATGTTGTCGTCCATCATGATTTTTTTGGTCTCCAAAATCATTTTCATCTCTTCTTTGGTGTATCCATTGTCTAAGAACACATCAATATGCGGTAAAACGTTTAAATCGATTTTATGTGGGTACACTTTTGCATAGTCTTCTTTGCCTGCACGCTCATCAAATAACTGATCAACTGCTGCTTTACCCGTTCCTGTAACGGATTGATACGTAGAAACAACCACACGCTTGATTTTGTATTTTTTGTGCAATGGATTCAAAACAACAACCATTTGAATGGTTGAGCAGTTTGGATTGGCAATAATTTTATCCGCTGAAGTTAAGGTATTCGCATTGATCTCTGGTACCACTAATTTCTTAGTTGGGTCCATTCTCCAAGCCGATGAGTTATCCACAACGGTAATGCCTGCTTCCGCAAATTTTGGCGCAATTGCCAATGAAGTGCCACCACCTGCCGAGAAAATAGCTACATTTGGTTTCATGGCAATTGCAGTGTCGTATCCAACAACTTCATAATCTTTACCCTTGAAGCTTACTTTTTTACCAATAGAGCGCTCAGACGCAACAGGTATTAATTCAGTAACTGGAAAATTTCTTTCCGCTAAAACTTTCAAGATTTCGCCGCCAACCAATCCAGTGGCGCCAACAACTGCAACTTTCATTTTTGTGTATTTAAAATTGATAATTTATTCCAAGTTGAGGTGCAAAAAACAATTCATTTTTTGCTGCCCCCATTAGTAAACTAATTTTCCTGTTTGCCAGGGTATTATACTTGTGTAAAGCCTTATTCAGGTGTTTATTACTGATGGCACCTAAATAAATATTTACAACTGCTGTACTTCCTACAACCGACCAATAAAAACCATTTGAAACCTTATTTTGTTCTAAAAAGGAATACAAGGCCACTAAGGTTGATAAGCCGGAAATCCAACGCATCGTTTTGCGTTGGTTCTTAAACGTTAAAAATTCATAACTAACTTCCTGGTCCTTGGCTTCCAATAAGGGTATTTGAAGCGCCAATGGATCATCAATTACTTGATTTTTATAAACAAATTCCTTTCCCCAAAGGGTTAGCTTGGTCTCAATTGGGGCAAGTTGCGAAGTTGATCCAGATTGTGCAAACGAACTTAGGCTCACCAAGATTGAGAAAACAAAGACTAAATGCTTGATTTTCAAAAAGCAAAAGGGTTTAAGAATGCAAAAATAAATAAAAAAGTGATTAATGTGACTAATGTTACTAAAGTAAAAATTTTGAATGCCAAATTTTTCACTTAGCAAAACTGAACTGATGAAGGAGTAATTACAATATTTAATGCCACATCGGTTTCCTCTACATCATCAATTTCACTTGGTTCATCAAATAGACTCAAACCTATTTTAATTAAATCAGGATTGCATTGGGCTAAATACTGATCGTAAAATCCTTTGCCATATCCCACACGATGTCCTTGCTGATTAAATACCAAAAGTGGAATGAACATTATTTGTAAATCTTGTGATTTTACAAGTTTTTCAGGATTTGCTTTTGGTTCAGGTATGCCCCATTTTGATATTTCTATATCATCAGAAGAATCAATCTTGTAAAAACACATTTTGTTTTTACTTTCTACTCGCGGAAAACAAAGGGTATGCAAGAAGGGAAAATGACGAAGTTGATCGTGGATTAATGCTGTGTTAATTTCTTGCTTACTTGGGATTGGTAAAAAGGAAGCAATCGTTAGATTAGCGGCTAAGTCTTTCATGAAAAGCATCACTTGTGTGCAAAGATTTTCATTCAATTCCTTGAATTGTTTGTCGTTTAATGTTTGACGTTTTTCTAGAAAAAGTTGTCGGAGTTCAGATTTTAGCATAATAATTCATAAATCCCAGCTACTCCTTGACCACCACCCACACAAGCCGTAACCATGCCGTATTTCTGATTTCTACGTTTCATTTCATTCAATAATTGAATGGATAATTTGGCACCAGAACAACCAAGTGGATGCCCCAAGGCGATAGCTCCTCCGTTGACATTGACTAAACTAGGGTCTAAATCCAATGTTTTTATTACTGCTAAAGCTTGCGCTGCAAAGGCTTCATTTAATTCGATTTGCTGGATATCTTTTTGGGTTAATCCAGCTTTTTTCAAAGCCAAAGGAATAGCCTCTACCGGACCAATGCCCATAATGGATGGTTCTACGCCATAGGTTGCATACGATACCATACGGGCGATAGGTTCCATATTCAATTCTTTAAGCATTTTTTCAGAAACCAACATGACAAATGCTGCACCATCGGAAGTTTGGGAGGAATTCCCAGCAGTTACACATCCACCCATGGCAAAGGCTGGGCGTAACTTGGCGAGCGCCTCCAAAGAAGTATCTGCTCTCGGACCTTCATCTTTATTTACGATCCAATTTCTTGTTTTTTTAGTGCCAGATGCCTGATCAAAATACGTTTCAGATACGTTAATTGGTACGATTTCTCCTTCGAATTTGCCCGTCAGTTGCGCTGCTATGGCTTTTTGATGGGAAGCAAATGCAAAGGCATCTTGTTCTTCTCGAGTTACTTGGTATTTTTTGGCAACTTCTTCAGCGGTTAGGCCCATACCGATGTAGTAGTCGGGATGCTGATCAGCAATGTCAAAATTAAGTACTGTTTTGTGTCCCATCATAGGGACCATCGACATCGACTCCGTACCACCGGCAATGATACAGTCGGCTAAACCGGCAGAAATCTTGGCTGCTCCTAAGGCAATGGCCTCAAGTCCAGAGCCGCAGTAGCGATTGATCACAAATCCGGGTACATTTTTTGGTAGCGACAGTAGCGAAATATATCTTCCCATTTGCATGCCTTGCTCTGCTTCAGGTATGGCATTGCCTACGATTAAATCTTCTACTCGTGTAGGATCTAAAGTTGGGACATTCGCTACTAAATGTTTGATCACCTCTGCCGCAAGGGTGTCGGGTCTTGTGTTTCTAAATCCTCCTTTTCCGGCTTTCGCCACTGCAGTACGATAACCTGCTATAATGTATGCGTTCATAGTCTGATTAGTTTCTAAGTGGTTTTCCTCCACCTAATAAGCTGGAAATTCGTTCTAATGTTTTTGGTTCACCTGATAGGGACAAGAAAGCTTCTCGTTCTAAATCTAATAAATATTGCTCAGACACCAATTGAGGGACATCTAAATCTCCTCCACAAATTGCATAGGCTAATTTAGAAGCAATTTTAGCATCATGATCGGAAATGTAATTTCCCTTTCGCATACCATGAATACCTGCTTTAAATAAGGAAAGGCCTTGTTTACCTTCTACCCACACATCGTTTCTTGGTTGCTTTTGGGTATATCCTGCTGCATGTAATGCCAATACTTCTTTCTTTGCTTCGGCAATTAATTGACTTCGATTCAAAACGATTCTGTCGAAATTACGTACATAATTCATTTCTTGTGCTTCATGTGCCGAGGTACTTACTTTGGCTGTTGCAATATTCATAAATGCTTGTTGCAAACGATTTAATTCGATGTCTCCTTGTCGGCGTGCATCTCCCATTCGTAAGGCCATTTCTTTGGTTCCTCCACCTGCTGGGATAAGTCCTACACCTACTTCAACCAAGCCCATGTATAATTCAGCATGCGCCACTAATTTGTCGGCATGTAAACAGATTTCTGTACCACCACCTAATGCTAACGTATGCGGGGCAATTACTACAGGAATGGAAGAGTAACGTACGCGCATCATCGATTGCTGGAACAGCGCAATCATTTGATTGACTTCATCAAATTCTTGATTCGCTGCAAACATAAACAACATGCCTAAATTAGCACCTGCAGAAAAGGCTTCTACTGATTCGTTACCTACTACTAATCCCTTATAATTCTTTTCTGCTAAATCGATTGCTTTTGCTAATCCTTCCAATACCCCTTGACCCATCGTATTCATTTTTGAATGGAATTCTAGGGCAATGACATCATCACCTATATCGATGATAGAGGCGTCGTCGTTTTGGTATACAATTTTTTCTGGTTTTAAAATTTGTAATTGAATGGTGCTTTCGCTACCAGGAATTACTTGATAAGATTTAGTAGATAGGTTATAAAAACTTAATGTGCCATTGTTTTTTTGATAAAATTGCTGCTTGCCTCCGGCAAGCATTTCTTTGACCCAAGTAGGAACTTCATATCCATGGGTTTCCATCAATTCGACTCCTTTTGCTACACCAATGGCATCCCAAGTCTCAAAAATCCCCATTTCCCAGCCAAATCCAGCGCAGATGGCTTGGTCGATTTTATAAAGTTCATCTGCAATCTCAGGTACCCTATTGGCTGCATATCGGAAACCGTCGAGGAAGGTTTTGCGATAAAATTCGCCTGCCAAATCTTTTCCTTCCAACAATACTGAAAATCGTTTGGCTAAGGAATCAATTGCCTTGGTGCGTTCAAGAGTTTCAAAAGAAACTTTTTGGGTTGGGCGGTACTCGAATGTTTTTAAATCCAATGCCAAGATTTCACTTTTGCCAGTTGGACTTTTTACTTTTTTGTAAAATCCTTGTCCCGTTTTGTCGCCTAGCCATTTATTTTCCATCAGCTTTATTAGCATTTCTGGCAATTGGAAAATTTCTTTGCTTTCGTCGTTTTGAAGGGCTTTGGATAAATTATTCGCTACATGAACCGTTGTATCCAAACCAACTACGTCTGACAATCGGAAGGTGCCAGATTTTGGTCGACCAACTACTTTGGAGGTTAATTTATCTACTTGCTCCACACTAAGTCCTAATTCCTCCACTACTTTCATAGTTTGCATCATGGAGTAAACCCCAATACGATTGGCAATAAAAGCGGGAGTGTCCTTACAAATGACCGTCGTTTTGCCTAATTGTGTCGTGCCATATTCTTGAATGAAATCAATTATTTGTGGATCGGTCTCTTGAGTGGGAATGATTTCAAGCAATTTCAAATACCTTGGCGGGTTGAAAAAGTGAGTTCCGCAAAAATGCTTTCTAAAATCTTCTGACCTTCCTTCTGCCATGAGGTGGATTGGAATACCTGAAGTATTTGAGCTAATCAGCGTACCAGGTTTTCTGAATTGCTCAATTTTATCATAAAGTGATCTTTTGATTTCCAGGTTTTCTACGACTACCTCAATAATCCAATCAACGGATTGAAGGTCTTTTAAGTTATCCTCAAAATTGCCAAATGTAATTTGTTTGGCAAATCCATCTATATATAAGGATGCTGGTTTTGCTTTTAAGGTTTGTTGAAAAGATTGATTTACAATTCTGTTTTTTACTTGCGGATGCGCTAAGCTTAGGCCTTTCGCTTCTTCATCTGGAAGTAATTCTTTCGGCGCGATGTCTAATAGCAATACCTGGGTGCCAATATTGGCAAAGTGGCATGCTATTCGTGAACCCATGATTCCAGAGCCTAAAATGGCTACTTTTTTGATGGAACGATTCATTGCTTGGTAGTTTAGGTTTTATAAGATCCTAATTTACCAAAA
>JBEGQV010000004.1:0-6443 GCA_041180785.1 Bacteroidota bacterium
ACAAAGGCGCCGATTTAAATGCCATCAAAGAATTACTTGGACATGCCAACCTTGCCGCCACACAGGTATATACGCACAATTCACTCGAAAAAATGAAGGAGATTTATCAGCAAGCACACCCTAAAGCCTAAAAAGAAGTTAGAAGTTTTAAAAATTTCTTACTTCTTACTTAACAAATGGTCCCCGCTGATTAATTCCAGAAACATAGGCCTCAGACTCAATCTCAGCTTCTTTGAAGGCTGCCGACATGGCCACTGCAACTTTTTCTGCTGTTTCTCTACCTTTACTTAAAGCAAACAAAGAGGGCCCTGAGCCTGATATGGAACAACCTAATGCACCTGCTTGCAAGGCAGCGACTTTTACTTCATTAAATTGCGGAATTAATATCGATCGAATGGGTTCAATAATGACATCTTCTAGAGAGCGACCTATTAAATCAAAATCTGGCAACAACAAGCCAGCTACCAATCCAGCCACATTACCCATTTGTTGAATGGTCTTGCTCAATTGAATCTCACGTTCCAAAATACTTCTCGCATCCTTGGTGTTCACTTCCACTTGCGGATGAACGATGGTCGCAAAAAGATCATCAGGTACATTTACTTGAATAATATCTAAAGGGTCATAAGACCTAATAATTACAAAACCACCTAATAAACTTGGACCCACATTATCTGCATGAGCAGAACCACAAGCCACTCGTTCACCTTCCATGGCAAAAGGAAGCAAATCCTTTTGGGAAAGCGGTCGCCCCATCAACTCATTGGCGGCAAATACACCAGCTACTGCAGATGCAGCTGAAGAACCTAAGCCAGAACCCAAAGGCATATCTTTGTGTAAAGCTAATTCAAATCCTTGGTCAGATCGACCAATATGTTCCAAATACTTTTGAATGGCAATGCCTGCCGTATTTTTATTTACTTCTAAAGGTAAGCGACCTTCATCGCCAGTAATTTCAGTAATGATAATTCCTGGTGAATCTTTTTTAGTTAAGACAACCTCATCCCCTGGACGATCCACTGCAAAACCAAATATATCAAATCCACAGGCCACATTGGCTACAGTTGCAGGTGCATATACGCTGATTTGTTCCATCTTAAGCTAAATTTCCTAGTGAAACAATATCTGCAAAAACACCCGAGGCGGTCACTTCTGCACCAGCACCCGGACCCTTGATCACCAACGGTCGATCATGGTATCGCTGCGTCGTAAAGGCAATGACATTATCTGCTCCATCCATCTGGTAAAACGGATGTGTGGCATCAACTTGTCGCAGACCAATCGTGATCTTATTATTTTCTAAAGCAGCAATATATCTTAGTTTTTTACCATTTTGATATGCCTCATTTACAAGATTCTCAAAATAGTCATTTGATTTATCCAATTCTTCAAAAAATGATTCAACAGAAGTTGCTTGCTCACAGTTTGCAGGAATTATTTTCTCAATCGTAATATCAGAGAACTCTAATTTTAAGCCAATTTCTCTACTTAAAATTAAAATTTTTCTGGCCACATCCATGCCGGATAAATCTTCTCTTGGATCAGGTTCAGTATATCCTTTTTCTTTGGCTTGTTTAACCACTTCAGCAAATGACTTTCCAGGCACAAACTGATTAAAAATAAACGACAAGGTACCAGACAAGACACCTTCTATCTTCTCAAATCGATCACCAGAAGCGATTAAACCTTGAAGGGTATTAATGACGGGTAATCCGGCTCCAACATTGGTTTCATACAAGAATTTCACTCCTTTACTCAAGGCAGTCTGGTGTAATGCTGCATATTGTTTGTATGGACCCGAATTGGCAACTTTATTAGGTGTAACCACCGAAATAGAAGATTGAAATAAACCCAAATAGTAATGATAAATTTCCTTATTAGCTGTACAATCTGCAAATACAGCATTAGGGAGATTTAATTCTTTAATTTTACCTACAAACGCTGAAATATCATTAGGTTGTCCATCTTCATTCACCAAATCAATTGCATTTTCTAAATCAATTCCCTCTTCCCGAATCAATTGTTTTCTTGAATTAGCAATTCCAACCAATTTAACTTTTAGTCCACGGTATTTGGCTAAGAATCGCTCTTGTCCAGCTAATTGACGCAATAAGGTCTTTCCAATTAATCCAGTACCAACTAAATATAAATGTAATGTTCTTAATTGAGAGAAAAAGAAAGTTTCATGTATTACATTTAAGGCCTTGGAAAGGTCTTTTTGTTCGATTACTACAGAGATATTTAACTCAGATGAACCTTGAGCAGTTGCAACAATATTGATTCCATTTTTACCCAAAACGGAAAATAATTTTCCACTCACACCCGTATGTTTTCGCATTCCTTCCCCAACTACTGCAATGACTGAAAGGTCTTTTTGCACTTCAATGCCTTCGATATCCCCATTTTGAATTTCCTTTTCAAACTCAGTATTTAATATTTCTTTCACCTTGTCAGCCATCTGTGGTTCAATGGCAAAACAAATGGAATGTTCGGAGGAAGCTTGAGAAATTAAGACGACAGAAACTTTCTCTTTGGACAAAACCGTAAATAATTTCGCAGAAACACCCGCTACACCCACCATGCCAGAACCCTGAACATTGACTAGTGCCAATTGATCAATCGAGCTAATACCTGTAATGATGTATTTACTGGAAGCATGTTTCTTACTCACAACAGTTCCAACAAATTCTGGATTAAACGTATTTAATACACGTATCGGAATTCCTTTTGCAAAGGCTGGTTGCAAGGAAGGTGGATAAATCACTTTGGCACCAAAGTGCGTTAATTCCATTGCTTCAGCATATGAAATGGTAGGGATGGTAAAGGCTGTAGAAACCTTACGAGGGTCCGCCGTCATCATACCATCTACATCCGTCCAAATTTCTATTTCCTTTACTCCGATTGCTGCACCAATAATAGAGGCCGTGTAATCAGATCCACCCCGCCCTAAGGTTGTGGTTTCTCCTTTAGAATTTGAACCTATAAATCCTGTAATTAAACCAATTTTATTTCCTAAAGAGCCAAAATAGGTTTTTATTTTTTCATTTGTTTCCGAAAAATCAACTGATGATTTACCGAATTGATCGTTGGTTTTTATGATTTCACGTGCATCAACAAAAACGACATCAAAACCTTTTTCTCGCAAAACATGGTAAATCATGGAGGTCGATAAACGCTCACCAAAACTTACTAATAAATCAGATGATTTAGGAGAAATCTCTTTCAACAAGGTAATTCCTTTCAAGACATCCTTCAATTCATTGATTAATGTTCGAATATGTGCAATTACCTGAGATTGTCCCTTAACGGGAATAAAATGCTTGACGACTTCAAAATGTCGATTTTCGATTTCTTCAATCAATTCCAGTGCATTTTTTTTACCCTTTGAGGCTAGGCTACCAGCTTCCAACAGTTGGTTGGTTACACCACTCATAGCCGAAAATACTACTGAAAATTCTGATTGAGATTGAACATTTTTCTCAATGATGGAAACTAATAAGCTGATACTTTCAATACTTCCACAGCTTGTTCCACCGAATTTTAGTATTTTTTCCATAAAATTTGTTTCGAAAGCCTCTACAAACAGGCCTTAAGAGACAAATATACAGATTATGACTGATTTTTCCCTAAAATCTTGTGTCCTTTCCTTCTTCTTTTCGTCGTTTTTTTGAAATTTTCTGATAAAACAGAAATACTTCCGTCTACCTCAAAGACTGCCAAATCTACTTCAGCGACGGTTTCAACGCCATGCTCACGAATAGCAACCATTAATTCGTCTATTGAAATTTCAGATTTTTTTAATCCGGAGAGCATTAATTTACCATCATATACCAAGGTAATGGGTTCACCGTCTAATAATTTATCGACTGCAGGAAATAGATAGGTGATTTTTTTTATCAAAAAATTCAATGCAAAAAGAGCTAATGCGGAAGCAATTCCTCCTTGTAAGGAAGAGTCTTCTCCTACCATCGCATTTTGAACAGAATTTGAGATTAATAAGATAAATACCAGATCGGTAATTGTTAACTGTGCGAATTCTTTTTTCCCAAAAAGACGAATAGCCGCTACAATAAATATGTAAACGGCTATTGATCTAAGGGCTATCATCAGGTAGCCTTCCATGTTATTTTTTCTTTTCCGCTGCCATCACCATTGAAAGGTTTAATTTAGCAGCTAAATCATATACATTTGTTAAATCTTGAACGGTTTGATTTTTGTCCATTCGAACAATCAAAGTTGCCGCTTTTTTGATCTGAACTTCATTCGTTAATTCTTGTTCCAGATTCATTGGATCAATTTGGCGGTCATCGATGAAATAGTTTTGATTTTCATCAACTGTCAATTTGATCACTTCATTGGCTGGAGTACTTTGTGGCTTTGAACTTTCCGGCAACAATAATTTAATCGCATCGGGTGAAGCTAAGGTAGATATCATTAAGAAGAACATCAATAGGAAGAAAAGGATGTCGGCTAAGGCACCCGTTTCTACTTCTGATTGCTCTCTTGGTCTTTTTCTAAAATTCATATTCTTATTTACTAGCAGGCTTATGTAAAATGTCTAAGAAATCGATGGCAGTAATTTCCATTTTGTTGATGGTGCGATCGATCATGGTGGTCAATAAGGTATACAATACATAAGCAATGATACCAACTATTAAACCTGATGCAGAAGTAACCATTTTTTCATAAATACCACTGGCAATCGTAGAGATATCAATTTTATTTGAAATGGAGATATTATGAAAGGTACGAATCATTCCTGTTACCGTTCCAAGAAAACCAAACATTGGAGCAATACGGGCAATAGCAGAAAGAATTCCTAAATTCTTTTCCATATTATAGATTTCAACTTTTGCCTTATTTTCAATTGCTGTTTCGATATCACGCATTGGAGAACCTAGACGAGAAAGTCCTTTTTCCAACAATTTTGCAATCGGATATTGAGATGTTTTACAATACGTAATGGCCGACTGCACATTTCCACTAACCAACATATCATTAATGGTATGCAAGAAATTCTCATCCAATTTTGCCGTTTTATTGATATACAAGTAACGCTCAATAAACAAGAATACAGCACCTACAAACAAAATTCCGATGGGATACATGACATATCCACCTTTCGACAATAAATCCAACACACTGAATTCTTCAACCACTTTTGTGGCTTGTTGTACAGTTTGAGAATTTGCTACCGTGTCAACTACACTTGCTGCTGTGTCGGCCACTTGGGCCCCTGCTTGTAATAAAATGGTTGTTAGCGAAAATGCCATATAATAAATCCGTTTTTTAAAATTTCAATTAACTACAAGTTTACAATTTTTTTTTTACAATTTTATCAGGTTCCAATAGAATTACGGGAGGTTTCAAAAAAATAACCTTCTTTTAAACTAAAGTCTGAAAACCATAAGCTTGGATTTTCAATTTGCTGTAAAATCAAATCTATTTCGATCATAGCTGAAGGCAAAATACCCGCCCGAAATGGTTTCATTCCTGGAAAAAGTTCGCGCTCCTTGATCGACATTTTTTCTAATAAACGCTTGTGTTGGTAAAATATTTCTACAGAAAGCGATTCGGCATATTTTTTTTCAACATTAGGCTTTTTAGTAGATGCCATTTCTAAATCATATAGCGTTTCAAAAGCACCTGCAGCACCAATTACATGAACAGGCTTAAATTGTCTGATAGCAGCCAACAATTCGGGTATTTGTTGTAAAACATATAGCTCCATCTCTTCCTTTTTCCCGATTGAAAAGGCACCATTTTCATGAAACAAGGAGAGCATTTTCAATCCACCAATTTCATAACTTCCTTTAAAAAGAACCTCTCGACCTTCGAATAAAATAAATTCTGTACTTCCCCCACCAATATCCATAATCAAACTGGTATCCTTCCATGGTTGAGGCATTGACTCTACTACCCCTGAAAAGATAAGTGATGCTTCTTGTTGTCCAGAAATTTTGATTGCCTCAAAACCATACCTTTTCTGAATTTGATCTAAAAAAAACTGGCCATTTTCTGCATTACGAATGATGGATGTCCCTATAGCAGTTACTTTGCCAATTCCTTCATAAGAAAGTATGATTTCCGAAAAAAAATCAAGCGCCTTACAGGCTCTTACCATTGCTTCTTCTTGCAATAGACCCGATTCCATGGCACCCAGGCCAAGCGAAACAGCATATGTTCTATTTTCATAGATGTGTAATTGTTTATCGTCTGCTAGAAAACCTGCTACCAATAATTGAAATGTGTTAGTCCCTAAATCGATTACAGCTGTTTTTTGAAGCATTGAAATTTTTTTGACAAAAATAATGTTATTAAGAGATAATTCTTTCGATATTTTTTTCTTTATTTATATAAAATTTCTAACCCTGCCCTTCACTTATGTTGCATTCAGATTTTGATGATGAACAAGAAGACATCCATTCTTCAATAGAGCGTTT
>JBEGQV010000005.1:0-5293 GCA_041180785.1 Bacteroidota bacterium
CAGCTGGTTTTGGATTTTCCAATGCTCCTTCTTTGATCATGATACTTGCCCCGCCAGGTGCTTTTTCTTCAGCAGGCTGAAATAGCAATTTAACAGTTCCTTCGAATTGGTCTTTAACAGCATGTAGAATCTGGGCAGTTCCTAAAAGTGAAGAAGTATGCACATCATGTCCACACGCATGCATTACTCCTGGATTCTGTGATTTATAGGCCACTTCATTGGTTTCAATGATGGGCAGGGCGTCCATGTCAGCCCGCATGGCCACTACTTTTTTCGTTGGATTTCTCCCCTCAATCAAAACAATCAAACCCGTATTGGCAATTTCTTGCGTCTTTAACCCCATTGCCTCCAATTGAGCTTTCACATATTTCTGAGTTTCAAATTCCTGAAACGACAACTCTGGATGAGCATGAAGATGCCTTCTACGTTCAATTGTTTGGGTAGCAATTTGATGGGAAAGGTCCTTAATTTGGGGCAGCAACGAATTCATAAAAATAAAATTTAAAACAAATTTACGAAAAAAAGAATAAGGCTTGAAATCCATTATTGAAGTGCTTGATTTTTAGGAATTTAATTTATAATTTTAAAGACAAGAGATGATGAGGAAAAGGGTAACTATTTAATCTTTTGTACATGAGTCAGAAAGTTTTAGTTCTCAATCAAGATTACAGTGCATTAGCTGTTTGTTCCATGCCCAAAGCGTTTTTATTGGTTTATTTAAACAAAGCCGATTTAATTGCTGCCTCCACAACTGAAAAACTTCATTCCATCACACAGACCTTCCCTTTCCCTTCCGTTATTCGGTTAAATCGATACGTATATTTTCCCTACAAAGGAGTAGTTTTAACGAGGCAAAATATATTTCGCAGAGATAATTATAGCTGTCAATATTGTGGGTCAAAAGAGCATTTAACCTTAGATCATGTGCTGCCAAAATCCCGACAAGGACGCACTTCTTGGGACAATTTGACCACCGCTTGCAAGTATTGCAATTCAAAAAAAGGGGATTCTACTCCTGAGGAAGCAGGCATGATTTTGAATCAAAAACCATTTAAGCCTTCCTTTATTATGTTTTTGCGAAATTTTTCAGGAATTTTGGATTCTCAATGGCTTCCTTTTGTTGGGGCTAAAGTAGAACAAATTATCTAATATGAAGATTTCGTTTATTGGAGCTGGAAATGCAGCTTGGCAATTGTCTCGTTCATTTGAAAATGCCGGGAATTCGGTCATGGAAGTGTTTAGTAGGCATGCGACGCATGCCAGAGATTTAGTTCAATATCTGTATAATGCACATATTCAAGAGCATTTAGATTTTTCAGAATCACCTTCTTCAGTATTCTTTTTATGTATTCCAGAAAGTGCATATGCCAACGTTTTGCATGAATTAATCCTACCAAAAGATGCCACCCTCGTGTTGGTTTCCGGACATTTCAGCATAGCAGAAGCCAGCGCATTGTATGACCCAGCCCACGAAAACAACAATCCGATTGGCGTTTTATATCCTGTTCAATATTTGCAAAAAGGAGTGAATACCAAGTTAGATGACAGCTTAATTTGTATTGAAGGCAGCACACCACAAACAGAGACTTTATTAAGTGCCTTTGGTAAATCCCTCAGCAAGGTGGTCTATGCAGTTACAGAAGAAGAACGAAAAAAAATACATTTATCTGCCTTATTAACGGGCGATTTTACGCGGATCTTATGGAGCAAAGCAGAAGATTTAATGAAAAGCATTGAATTGGAAAGCAATTTGTTACAACCTTTGATCAAAAATCATTTAGCACATCTTCATCAACATTTTCCATATATCAATCGGGCAGAAAAAGATTTTTTGTCGCAACCAAGATATGTCAAAGAAATGGAGGCACTTTTGGAGGGTCCAGAATTTGGTGAAATATTCGAGCATTTTGCGAAAATGATTAAAAAGGGAGAATAATTGTTATCTTTGCGGAGTTTTTTCAATCCAACCGAATTATGCTTGAGCAGTTAGAGGCTATCAGAGAAAGATTTTTAGAAGTAGAACAACAGATAGCTATGCCGGAAGTAGTTTCCGACTTAAAAAAATTCAAAACACTTAGTAAGGAGTACAAAGATTTACAAAAAATTGTAGAGCAGTACATGGCTTTTCAGAAGCTTTTGTCTGACATTGAGCAGGCGAAAGATGTGATTGCCAATGAAAAGGATGAGGATTTTCGTGACATGGCGAAAGCTGAATTGGAAGAACTGGTGCCTCAAAAAGAGGAGATGGAGGAGCAATTGAAAGAAATGCTGATTCCGAAAGATCCAAATGATTCAAAGGATTGTATTTTAGAAGTAAGAGGTGGTACAGGTGGTGATGAAGCTGCAATCTTTGCAGGTGATTTGTTTAGAATGTACCAGCGATATGCCGAAAGTCAAGGTTGGACTTTTCAGGTAATGGACTACACAGAAGGGACTTCGGGTGGGTATAAAGAAATAATTGCCTCCGTACAGGGAGAAGATGTATTTGGAAAGTTAAAGTTTGAATCTGGCGTACATCGTGTGCAGCGTGTACCTGCAACAGAATCTCAAGGAAGAATTCATACGTCTGCCGCTTCTGTGGCTGTTTTGCCGGAAGCAGATGAAGTAGATGTTCAGATTAATATGAATGATATCCGAAAAGATACATTTTGTTCATCAGGAGCAGGAGGGCAATCGGTAAACACAACCTATTCAGCGGTACGTGTAACCCACTTACCAACGGGTTTGGTGGTACAGTGCCAGGACGAGCGTTCCCAAATCAAGAACTTCGAAAAAGCAATGACGGTTCTTCGTTCGCGATTATATGAAATTGAATTAGCCAAGCAAAATGCAGAAATTGCTGGTAATCGAAAATCCATGGTGGGATCTGGAGACCGTTCCGATAAAATTAGAACGTATAATTATCCACAAGGCAGGGTGACAGATCACCGCATCGGACTAACAGTTTACAACCTACCGGTTGTAATGGATGGTGATATTGGAGAATTTATTGATCAATTGAGAATTGCGGAAAATGCTGAAAAGTTGTCAGAAGGCGGCGTCTAAGCCTTCTCTAATTTAAAGGAAAACACAGTTCCTTTGTCGATTTTAGATTGAACAGATATTTTGCCCCCATGTGCTTGCACTATATGCTTCACGATGGATAGTCCGAGTCCTGAACCTCCAGAGAGTTTCGTTCTGCTTTTGTCTACCCGATAAAATCGTTCAAAGAGTCGAGGTAAATGCTCTGCAGGAATCCCTGGTCCATTGTCCTTGACTTCAATTTGAAACGTTTTATTCTTTTCTGTAATTTCAACCGTTACCCTACCCGCTTCATTGCCATATTTTATCCCGTTATCAATCAAATTTGTAAGGACTTGTGATATACGTTGATAATCTGCTTTTACATTAATGGGCCCTTCTTCAGCAACCAGCTTAAATTTGACACCCTTTAAATTGGCTTTTACTTCCAATTGTTCAAATATCTCTAAAATTACAGGTCGCAAATTGATTTCTTTTTTTTCAATTTTAATGGCACCAGTTTCAATTTGAGAAACGGTTAACAAATCTTTCACCAACTCATCTAAACCGTCTAAGCTTTTAGCTGCTTTTTCTAAAAATTTTATTCTAATTTCTTCCTCCTCTTCTGGATTGTCCAACAGGGTGTGTACAAATCCTTGGGCTGCAAAAATGGGCGTTTTTAATTCATGAGACACATCCGCCAAAAACTCCTGTCGGTATTTTGCTGCTTTTTTTAATTCTTTTACCTGAAATTCCGTATTTGACACATAGGTATTTAATTCTTTTTTAAGCAATTCAATGGGATTTTCCTTTTGAATTAACTGGCTTTTTGAGGGTATATTTAGGTTTTTATTTTTAATTTTTTTGATGTCGTCGTGTAATTGATTGACCTCTTTAAACACTACATAATCTAGTACAAAAAAAATTAAAATTGCCCCGAAAATTGCCACCGATACGAAGGCAACAAAGAGTGTAATAAAATCTGTAGAAGGTAAAAAAGACAAAAAAGCTGTTGCCACGCCCGCGATTAATAAAGCTAGAATCAATGACAAAATACGTGGACTCAGCATAGGATTGTTTTTACGCAAGTTAAGCATTTCAATGAAAAACACCTATCTTTGTACTTTGAAATCAAATATGGATTTAACCTTATTAAGTGCCATCTCTCCGGTTGATGGCAGATACCGTAAGCAAACAGAGTCGTTAGCACCTTACTTTTCTGAATTTGGATTAATTCAATACCGTGTTCGTGTGGAAATTGAATATTTTATTGCCCTATGCGAGATACCTTTGAAACCATTGGCCAATTTCCCTCAAAAGGCTATTCCTGCCTTGAGAAAACTATATACCGACTTCTCTGAGGCAGATGCTTTATGGATTAAGGATAAGGAAAAAGTAACAAATCATGATGTAAAGGCCGTTGAATATTTCATCAAAGATCGGATCTTATCGATGTCGGAATTTGGGGATTTATCCTCATTTGTTGAATTTATTCACTTTGGCTTGACCTCCCAAGACATCAACAATTCGGCCATTCCGCTTTCGATGAAGGAAGCGCATAATGCTATTTTATCACCCGCTATTATTGAGGTGTTACAATTAATAGCACAGGCGGCAGAATTGTGGAAAGATGTAGCGCTATTGGCCCATACCCATGGCCAACCTGCCTCTCCAACCCGATTAGGAAAAGAATTCCAAGTGTTTGTTGAACGATTGAATCGACAAATTGACCTATTAAACCAAGTACCTTTTAGTGGAAAATTTGGAGGTGCCACAGGAAATTTCAATGCACATACGGTTACATTTCCAGCAATCAATTGGCCTGCATTTGCCAATCAATTGTTAGAAAGCTTAGGCATTTCTCGAAGTAAACATACCACTCAAATTGAGCACTATGATAATTTAGCTGCTTACTTTGATGGGATGAAGCGCATCAATACCATCTTGATTGATTTTTCAAGAGATATTTGGAGCTATATTTCCATGGGTTACTTTAAGCAAAAAATTAAAGCTGGCGAAATTGGGTCGTCTGCGATGCCGCATAAAGTAAATCCAATAGATTTTGAAAATGCGGAAGGAAATCTAGCAACAGCAAATGCCTTGTTCGAATTTTTATCTTCGAAATTACCTATTTCGCGCCTTCAGCGCGATTTGACGGATTCAACCGTGTTACGAAATGTCGGAGTACCGTTGGCACATACCCTAATTGCCTTAAACTCCTTGAAAAAAGGTATCGGAAAGTTGGAATTAAACCAATCAGCCATTGATCAGGACTTAAATGACAATTATGTGG
>JBEGQV010000006.1:0-4682 GCA_041180785.1 Bacteroidota bacterium
GTATTCCAAGGAATATATTATTTGGTCAGTAGAAAATTCCTTGAAAAACTTAGCAACAGAATATCTTGATGTATTGTTATTGCATCGCCCAAGTCCGCTAATGCAAGCTGACGAGATTGCCGAAGCAGTAACTAAATTGAAAGCCGATGGGAAAATTGTTGATTTTGGGTTATCCAATTTCACGGCATCGCAATCGGAGTTGATTCGTCAAAAAACCAAAGTGAGTTTTAACCAAATTCAATTCTCTGCCACACATCATGAAGCCATGCTCGATGGAAGTTTGGATTATATGCAAACCAATGGCATTCGCCCCATGTCCTGGAATCCACTAGGAAGTGTTTTTAGAGAAGATAATGAGCAAACCCGACGCATGAAAAAACTATTAGCACAATTAGTTGCTAAATATGGCGTGGGTTCTGACACGATTTTATTGTCTTGGATTTTACAACATCCTGCTCAAGTAATTCCTATTGCGGGAACGGTAAACGTAGCCCGTATTCAGGCCTTGATGAAAGCAACCGAATTGCCTTTGGAAAAAGAGGATTGGTTTGCAATTTGGAGCGGAAGCATGGGTAAAAATGTACCTTAATTACAAAAGAAAAAAATGAACAAAATAGCCTTAATTACTGGTGCTACTAGCGGAATTGGAAAAGCAACTGCCGAAATTTTAGCCAAAAACAATTACAAATTAGTCTTGTGTGGCCGTCGCCAAGAGCGATTGGACGAGTTAAAGGCTGCACTTTCTGAATTCACATCTATACATACTTTACAATTTGATGTGCGCGATAAAGAAGCCGTTTTTGCACAAATAAGTTCGCTCCCAAATGATTTTTCAGAAATAGATATTTTGATTAACAATGCGGGAAATGCCCACGGATTGGATCCCATTCAAACAGGAAGCCTTGACGATTGGGATGCTATGATTGATGGCAATATCAAAGGTTTGTTGTATGTTTCAAAAGCTATTATTCCAAAAATGACAGCGCGCAAATCAGGACATATTATCAACATTGGGTCTACAGCAGGAAAAGAAGTATATCCTAACGGGAACGTCTATTGCGCTACTAAACACGCCGTAGATGCTTTAAATCAAGGGATGCGAATTGATTTAAATTCATATGGCATTCGCGTTGGAGCAATACATCCTGGATTAGTCTCAACTGAATTTAGTAGTATTCGATTCAAGGGTGATGAAGAAAAAGCGCGACATGTGTATAGAGGATTTACTCCATTATTTGCGGAAGATATTGCCGATATTATTCATTTTGTAGTGTCAAGACCCTACCATGTCAATATTGCTGATTTAGTAGTAATGCCGACGGCTCAAGCTACTTCTGGAATTGTCAATCGTTCTTTATAATTTCAGAGTAGTATGAGAACATTAGTTATAGGCGATATTCATGGTGGCTTGCGAGCGCTACATCAAATTCTGGAAAGAGCTAAGGTTAGTCCAAATGACAAACTGATCTTTTTAGGTGATTATGTCGATGGTTGGAGTCAATCGCCAGAAGTGATTGACTTACTAATTACCATGAAAGCAACGCACAATGTCGTTTGTATTCGTGGTAATCATGACGATTTATTATTGAATTGGCTTCAAGAGGGAACCGACAATCCACTATGGTACCAGCACGGTGGAGAAGCTACTGTTTCGGCTTATCAAAAACAAGATGCCAAAACGCGGACAACCCATATTTCTTTTTTAGAATCTTTAGAAAATTATCATTTGGACGAACAAAACAGATTGTTCATTCACGCCGGATTTACCAATATGAACGGAATTGATTTTGAATATTTTCCAAAACTTTTTTATTGGGATAGAACGCTGTGGGAAACTGCCTTAGCCTTAGATAAAAACTTAAATGCTACCGATGTTGCTTACCCAAAACGGCTTACTTTATATAATGAAATCTTCATTGGCCACACTCCTGTTTCACGAATTGGAAAAACAAGTCCGGTTCAAATGGCCAATGTTTGGAATGTCGATACCGGAGCAGCATTTAGGGGGCCTTTGACCATTATGGATGTGGATTCTAAAGCCTATTGGCAAAGCGAAAATTTAGATGTTTTATACCCCAACGAAAAAGGTAGGAACTAAATAAATTATTTTTTAGCAACAAACCTAGGATCGGTGTCCATTACAGTACCACAGTTAGAACAAGTTCGTAAGGTTTCTGAACCATAGAAATGCTCGAAATGAGACAAAAAGTCTTTTTCAATATTGTGTAGCTCAAAATAGACTTCATATAATTTGTGATTACACGAATCACAATGCCAAAGCAATCCATCGGTAAATCCTAACCCAGCTCTTTTGCGTTCAATCACCAAACCAATGGAGCCTTCTGAACGAATTGGTGAATGCGGAATTTTCGCAGGGTTCAAGTACATATCGCCAGCCTGCAATTCCATCTCTTTTCGTTCCCCATCTTCCTGAATAACTACTTTAATACTGCCTTCCAACTGGTAAAACAATTCTTCCGTTTCATTATAATGGAAATCTTTTCGGGCGTTGGGACCCGCCACAATCATTACAATATAATCTCCTGATTCTGAATACAGATTTTTATTCCCAACTGGCGGTTTTAATAAATGACGGTTTTCATCAATCCATAGATTCAAGTTGAACGGTTTTGCAATAGCCATAGTACTAATTTTTGAAAGCGTAAATTTAGTCAAATATCTTGGCTATTTTTTTTCTTTGATTAAATAAATATAGACCGGAAAATGATCGCTGAAACCAATTTCGGTAGCCGAATGTCGCAAAGGGTAACCTTTGAACTGACCTGAAGGTTGAATTAAAAACGACGAATTATAAATCCCTGCTTTCCAAAATCGATAGCTAGAATACTCCTTTTTAAGTAAAGACTCTGATACCATGATTTGGTCAAAAATATCCCAAGCATCACGATGTGCAATGGTACCCATCCCTTTTTTTTGCATTTCTTCAAAGGGATTGTAAATTCCAAATTGCGGAGTCTCTATTTTTTTGGCTTTGGCACCCAAAGCAATTTTCACACTTTTATTATAGGGTCCATCATTCAAATCTCCCATGGTTATTATTTTGGCATTGGGATTAATCTGTTGTAATGAATCAATAATTTTTCTATTCAATTCAGCTGCTGCTTCCCGAAAAGGACTGGACCGTTGCTCTCCTCCTGATCTAGAAGGCCAATGATTGACAATCAAATGAATTTCTTCTCCTTCCAAAAACCCTGTAACCAAGAGTTGGTCCCGGGTATATACTCGTTTATTTTTGGGACTGATCTCAACAATATCATCGGTGCTTTCGGCTGTCTCTAGTTGGGATTTGGTTTCACCTTGGTACACATACAAAGGGATATTGGAATAGGTAATGGGTTGAAAATAAAGCTTTCGGTACAATAAAGCGACATCAATTCCTCTTTTATCTGGAGAATCAAAATGAATGATTCCATATGCTTTATCGAGTAATTGTGGTTGCCGAATTAAATCTTCTAAAACCCCTCTATTTTCAATTTCACAACCGCCAATAAAGGTAGGTGATTCCGGATTTTCTGAGCTGCCAATTGCAACTAAAACACTTGAGAGATTAGCCAACTTTTTTTGGTACTTATCATTAGTCCAATGTTGAGAACCCTTAGGGGTCCAATCTTCATCATAGGTATTGGGGTCGTTAATTGTGTCAAACAAATTTTCAAAATTGTAAAACGCAACGGTATGAATTCGGAATTTTTTAAATTGTCCAAAGGTTTTTGGCTGTAAAGACAGTAACAATACAAAACTAAGAATGGGGCAGATTCTCATAGAGATGGGATTTAGGTTCGTTCTTTTTGGGTATTGTAAAACTAAGAAATTGGAAGGGAAATTAAAAATGATTTCGGATTTGTCTATATTTGTTTAACAATAAATCCTGTTACAAAACAGATTTCATTTATGAGACAATTGTTCTTCTTATCCATTTTAAGTTTTCTTTCAATCACTATGCAAGCCCAAACGACTATGATTACACCGCCATATTTACAAAAAGGAGATACTGTAGCTATTTTAGCAACCGCCCGAAAACATATTGTAAAAAGTATGCAACCAACAATTGATCTACTGGAAAGTTGGGGGCTTACTGTAGTCATTGGGAAAAGTATTGGTTTGGAAGAAAATCAATTGGCCGGAAATGATTTGGAACGTGCTGCCGACTTACAAGCACAATTGGACAATCCCAATATTAAAGCCATATGGTGTGCACGTGGTGGATATGGAACCGTGCGAGTAATTGATTTAATTGATTTTACGCAATTCAAAAAATCCCCAAAATGGTTGGTAGGATTTAGCGACGTGACTGTTTTACATAACCACCTCAATACCATGGGTTATAAGTCCATTCACGGAATTATGCCAATTAGTCTAGCCAAAGCAAGTCCGGAAGCAATTGAAAGTTTGCGATTGTCCTTATTTGGTCAACCTTTACATTACGCCATTGACCCGCATCCTATGAATCGATTAGGAAAAGCGACTGGCGAATTGGTTGGCGGTAATTTATCAATCTTATATAGCTTATTGGGGTCTCCATCGGCTATTGATTGTAAAGACAAAATTTTATACATCGAAGACTTGGACGAATACCTCTATCATATTGACCGCATGATGATGAATTTAAAACGAAATGGCTGTCTAGAAAGTCTCAAAGGAATCATTGTGGGTTCCATGAC
>JBEGQV010000007.1:0-3922 GCA_041180785.1 Bacteroidota bacterium
ACATTGGGTGTCAATTGAACTATTCCTAAATCCAAATAATTACTTAATGCTCCAACGAAAACACTTTTATCTAGTTTCTCATACCCCACACTTGAAAAAGTGAACATATACTCCCCTGGCACAATTCCTTCCAAAAAAAACTTTCCGGACTCGTTACTAACAGCCCCCGTAATGAATTTTTGTGATTTGGATGATTTGACAATTATGTTGACAAATTCTAGGGACTCTTTCGATGGGTTTTGAATAACCCCCGTTAAGCTAACTTTTATCTGTTGAGCAAAAGACGCAAAGCCAATCAAGGATAAAATGATTGTTTGATATAAATACTTTTTCATTTGGCGGAAATTTTGACAAATGTAAAAGAATTTACAAGGACTGCTGTTCAAATGGGATAAACAGTTCCAAAAAATAGACAAACGGCTAGCTCTTTTCCTTTTTCTTTAAATGCTCTGAGATACTTTCTTTCAAACTCAGAAAGTCGGACAGGATAAAAACCAAGGTAACAAAAGACATGATGACCTCCATAACAATGATTAATTTGCCAGGAATGGTGGTGGGCATGATTTGTCCATAGCCAAAAAATGAAAAATTAAGTACCGAGAAATACCAAGTTTCAAAAACCAATTCATAGGTATTCAAGTGTTTTTCAATACCCACAAAATTGAGTGGATTCACCTGGTTCAAACAGAAGTAGTCAAGCCCGAATGAAAAAATCACTAAAGAAATATTAACCATCATGAACAACATGAAATCGTGGTACATGACCTCATGTCGGCTGGCTTCTAATATCTTTTTATAACTAAAATAAACGTAATAGGCCGATTTTAGTGCAGCTAACATTACGATTAAGGAAGTTGTTAAAAGAGGGTTGAAAAACTCTTTGTCATCAACAATAAACAAGAAAAACCCCAATAGAGTCACTAAGAGGTATTTAAAAATTATTTGACGATACTTCATTCGGAATATTTTCTCGAAGATAAAAAAAAGCGGGAAATTCCCGCTTTTAAAACCTTAATAACTTAATCCTTCTCCAAATTTAAACAGTCCATAACCCTCTCCTTCCATGAATCCGGGTACATCCGATTTATTATCAATTACCACTTGCATATTTTTCGGAGTCGTAAATGGCATTTTTCCAGTTGGATTAAATGCTCCCCTCACAACATCCAACAAGGCATCTTGAGTGGTTCCGAAAGTTGCCAAAACAGAGGCTTTTGCAAAATCAATTTCCTCAATTACCCATGGGTTTGAGTAATTAATTGCCACAATGGTTGGTTTGGAATTAATCAATTCATTCACATGCTGCACATTGATTCGGTTGGCAGATAAACGAATATCAATTTCTTTGTATGAATTATTGAAAAGTCCGCCCGAGGTAGGAATTAACCAAAGTAGCACAACATCTGCATCTTCTTTTTTGTCCACAAATTCCAAACCTGCGACTGCAGGTTTATTCACCGTTATCGGAGATTTTCCTTGTCCTTTGTCATAATACGTTTCAAAATATACTTTCGTAGCTGTTTTTAATGGCAAGGTTTTTTGCTCATTTCTCAATAACACGATTGACTTACGTAAGGCCAAATCAGCTTTCTTTTGAAATTCAGCACTTCCTACAGTTTTAACGGCATTTTCTACATTTACATATGGATTTTCAAACAAGCCCAGATCAAATTTTTCCTTTAATAATTTGGAAACCGATTGATTAATTCGCTCCTCTGTAACCATTCCTTTGCGTACGGTTTCTAAGAGTAAGGCTGGATCTGCTGCGCCGGAAAAAATATCAACACCAGCGTTTAACGCCTTTTGATAGCGCTCGTTAATCGTTAGATTTTCCACTCCCCAAGGCATCATGTCGATTGGACCTGTATCTGAGTTGATAATTCCTTGATAGCCTAATTTTCCTTTTAATAAATCATTCACAATTGCTTTGTTGAATGAGAATCCAACTTCTTCAAATTCTTTTCCCTTCGGAGCTGAATAATACGGCATAATAGCGGATGTACCTGCTTCAATGGCGGCTTTGAATGGTTTTACATGGTATTCAAACATTCCACCGGGATAATGGGCAAATTTTCCGTAGTCGAAGTGGGAATCTTGTCCACCCATTTGCGGCCCACCACCTGGAAAGTGTTTGGTGGTCATGGCTACCGATTCTTTACCCAATTTATTTCCTTGAAAACCAATGACAATATTTTTAATCATTTCATAGGTCAAGTCAGCATTTTCTCCAAAAGTACCTTCTACACGCATCCAACGAGGTTCAGTGGCTAAGTCGGCCATATACATGTATCCTTTTCTTAGTCCCACTGACGACCATTCTTTTGCCGCAATTTGAGCAAATTCACGCGTTAAATTGAAATCACGCATGGCGGCTAAACCTAATTCTCCTGGCCATTTAGAAAAAGCGGTTGAACCCACACTTAAGCCAATGGCAGCATCTGTGGTCACATGATTTCTAGGATTGGAAGCTATGATGGCAGGAATACCCAAACGAGATGCTTCACAAATTTCTTGTAAATTATTCGACCATTCGGCTAAGATTTTTGGACTTGTATTGGCGCGTAAAATGAAATGACGCAAATGAAATTGATTCACTCCTTTGGTAGTTCCAGCAGATGCCATGTTGGGAATTTGCAAAGGCTTGCGCGTAAACATGTTAACCGTTTGCACTAAATCCTCTTCATTGAATCCATTTCCGATCTCTGCTTTTGGGGCATTTTGTTGGAAAGAATAATCGCCCGACAAACGAGTAGTGCTGATTAACATGAATCCTACTTTCTCTTCCAAAGTCATTTGAGCAACCAAATTCTTAATTCGGGACTCTACTGGCAAACGCCAATCTTCATAGGCGTCTAGTTTATTATTTTTGTTTAAATCTTTAAATTTTAATTTGCCAACGGTAATGATGGATGCTTTTTTAGCACCTAAATCGGGCTGAGAAACTTTTTGTGCAAATGCAACATTAGAAAACAAGGCAAGGCTTAAAACGGATGTTAAAATATATTTAGGGTACATTTGAAATATGTTTTTTCTATAAAAGCAAAAACTATTCAAATCCTAATTGTTTGAAACTGAAAATCTTAAATTTCCATTTCTAAAAGATAAGAAGAAAGGGTTTTTCCATGGGGATCTATAGCCAGCGAGGTTGTTACACCTGATTCAAGAGCATCTTGACAAACAAACAAAAGCGCATGCACATGATCCATTTCATATCGAACAATTTCACCTTTTACAATGTGTTGCAAATGAAGCTTCAATTTTTCAATGGTTACTTTTTCTTTTAATAAAGCATAGGTAGATTCCTTAAAGGGAATCAAGGAAAGCGTAGAAATATTCCCTTTGTCGCCCGCTCTACTATGTGCTATTTCGTATAATTTCATTTAAACAAAGGTTACAGTTTGCTCAATTAATTCTCTTGGGAACAAGACGGAAACAATGCCAATTTGTTCAATCGTATTTTTACGAACACCCCCGCCACCTGCTGGGCCATTGGTGTATAGCGCCTCTACTTCTTCTCCAATAAGGTTCGCTAATTCAGCAGTTGTCGCTTTTCCAACCACTCGTAAACGAACTTCTGTGGGTTTTGAATTTTGCAGGCTTCCTTGGAAAAGGGAATTGACGCCGATTAATTCTGTTCTTAAATCCCAAATTTGATCTTTTTTATCCCCAGTTTCGTGTGTGGCTATTTGATCTTTTTTACCCCCAGTTTCACCGGGGGCTATGTGAAGTTCAAGTCCTTCGGACTTGTTTTCAATGGAAATTGTCATATACCTTTTACCTAATACCTTACACCTCTCTAATACAATCTCTCCCGCCAACTTTGCTCTTTCTACCGCATCAGAACCGCCATAGGATATTTCGCCTTCTCCTTGAAAAAAAGCGCGATAACCGACACTCACTTTTAAGGTTTTGGGTTTTTCGT
>JBEGQV010000008.1:0-4789 GCA_041180785.1 Bacteroidota bacterium
AAAAAGGAAAAGCAGGTGCAGAGGAAATTCAGCAAATGATGGTAAACCTTCGTTCGAACGTACCAGCTACTGTAGCAGGTGTTAAACCGGTAAAAGTGTTGGATTATGATGAATTGGAAGAAACTGATTTACAAACTGGAAAAAAATCACCTATCAAAGTAGGTTTAGGAATTGAACGTTCCAATGTAATCCAATTAATATTAGCAGATGGTTCCAAGGTTAGTGCACGACCATCTGGTACCGAACCGAAAATCAAATTTTATGTTTCGGTCAATGAGCCACTTGCTTCCAAAGAAGAATTCTTTTCCACTTTTGACAAATTACAGCAAAAAGTAAAAACGATTCAAAACGATTTAGGACTCGTTTAAGACAATTTAAACTCCGATGTAAAATGAAACGTTACATCGGGGTTATTGGTTTGGTTCATACGCAAAATCCAATCAGATTCTGCTAAAAACACATAATTTCCGTCTTTATCTTGGGCAATTTGTTGTCCTTTCAATCGCACAAACTCTTGTAATTTCTTTGGGTCTTCTGCGGTGATCCAGCAAGCTTTGGTGATCGGCATGCCATCAAATCGACATTTAGCACCATATTCATGCTCCAAACGGTATTGAATTACTTCATACTGTAAATCTCCCACGGTACCCACAATTTTACGATTTCCCAATTGGGGTTGTGTAAATAATTGGGCAACACCCTCGTCGGTTAATTGTTCAATTCCTTTTTCCAATTGCTTGGATTTCATTGGATCAAGGTTAATTAACTCTTTAAATATCTCAGGAGAAAAACTTGGAATCCCTTGATAATTCATGGCCTCTCCTTCCGTTAATGTATCACCAATTTTAAAATTACCGGTATCATATAAACCCACCACATCACCTGGGAATCCTTCATCAACGACTTCCTTATCTTGAGCCATAAAATTATATGGGTTCGAAAAACGAACTTTCTTTTCTAAGCGAACGTGGTTGTAAAAGGTATTTCGTTCAAACACACCCGAACAAATACGCAAAAAGGCAATTCGATCTCTGTGTTTCGGATCTAAATTGGCATGTATTTTGAAAATAAAACCTGTAAATTTCTTTTCCGTTGGCTGAACTTCGCGGGTATCTGTTTGTCGAGGCTGGGTGGCTGGAGCAATTTTAGTAAACGTATCCAACAATTCCTGCACCCCAAAATTATTCACTGCGGAGCCAAAAAACACGGGAGCTATTTGTCCCTCCAAATATTGAGCACGATCAAAAGGCTCGTATACCCCATCTATTAATTCAACATCCTCTCTTAACTGATTGGCATCTCTTTCACCTACTCGAGCCTCTAATTCCGCCGAATTGATATCAACCGACACCACATCTTTTTCAATCTTTGTTTTATTGGCTGAGAACAAATTCAAGGATTTATCCAATAAATGATAAACGCCTTTGAAGTTGGAACCAATGTTGATCGGCCAGGTTAATGGTCGAACATGGATATTTAATTTTTGCTCTAATTCGTCCAAAAGATCGAACGGATTTTGTCCCTCACGGTCCATTTTATTGATAAAAATAATCACAGGGGTATTGCGCATGCGACAAACTTCCATCAAACGTTCAGTTTGTTCCTCCACCCCTTTCACACAGTCGATCACCAAAATAACGGAATCTACCGCGGTTAAGGTACGATAGGTATCTTCCGCAAAGTCCTTGTGACCAGGCGTATCAAGAATATTAATTTTAAGTCCATTGTAATTAAAGGTCATCACAGAAGTTGCCACCGAGATACCTCTTTGGCGTTCGATTTCCATGAAGTCGGAGGTGGCCCCCTTTTTAATTTTATTGGATTTCACGGCCCCAGCGGTTTGGATTGCACCACCAAAAAGCAAGAGCTTTTCAGTTAAAGTGGTTTTACCGGCATCAGGGTGAGAGATGATTCCGAAGGTTCTACGTTTTGCAATTTCTTGTTCAATGGCACTCATGTAATCCTATTTTTCAAATGTGGCTACAAAAGTACGGATAAAAAAAATGGCACCCGAATGGGTGCCACATTTATTTGTTCAAAATTCAAAATTAATATCCAGCATTTTGCTTCATGTAGCCAGTAAGGTTGGACGCACCATCAATAGCAGTTTGTGGAATTGGGAACACACGCTTGTTGACATCTGTATTTGATTTTTCTGTCCAAGCATTTTCATACTTGTCAAAACGAATCAAATCTGTTCTACGTTGCAACTCCCAATAAAACTCAAACCCACGCTCTCTTAACAATAAGTCAAGTGTAATAGCAGGCAATTCAGAGGCTTTCGTGTTAGAGGTTCTCGACATACGTACTTTGTTCACATCTGCCAAAGCACCCGCTGCATCTGGAGTAGCCTTTCTTAATTTAGCTTCTGCGCGCATCAAATACACATCTGCTAAACGCAAGATCACTAAATCAGCCTCTCCATAGTTACGACCGGACTGTGATTTTTGGCTAAATTCATATTTTTCCACTCGGTATCCAGTTGAATAATCAGATCCCGCAATAGTAAAGTCAATCTTCTCAGTATGAATCACCGGAGGGAAAGGAGCTTTACCTCTGGTGTTATAGATTTTACCTACTTTATTTTTACCATCTGCACATTTCACAAAGGCACCGGCAGAATAAACTAGACCATATTGTTGACCACGTAAAATACCACGGTCGATACGATAGGTTGCCGGATCCACACATTCTATATCTGGATTTACATTTTGCTTGTAAAAACGTGGATCTGCCACGGCAGGATCAACAGAACCATACGCAGAAACCCATGATTGATAGAAATCAGAGGTAATCGCTGGACCATCTGTACCATTCGCAGCCGGATAGGCAGGCAATGGACGCTGATCATTAGCTAAAGAGAAATAGGACATACGGTTGTGACCATTCAAATCAAATCGTTGGTCAACGGCTAAAATCAACTCTTTGTTACCATGGTTATTGCTTGAGAAAACATCCCAATAATCTGCAGAAAGTGCATATTGTCCAGAGTTGATAATTTTGTCGGTATATTCCACCACTTTATCCATATCTTCTGTTTTGAAGGTATGTTTAGGAGCATAAATATCTCTCCAGGAAGCAGCATTTAAGTATAATTTGGCTAACAAACCCCACGCACCAGCTTTCGTTAAACGGCCAGGTCCGGCTGTGGTTTCTAACACGGGCTCCACTTCAACTAATTCCTTTTTGATGTATTCGATAGCAGCATCTCCCCTTAAAATAGTTGATACTTCTCCCAGATCTTCTTTCGAAAGAACAATTCCAAATAAATCCAACATCAACATGTTATAGTATGCACGCATACCTCTTGCTTCAGCTAGATATAACTTGGAAGAAGCGTCTTTGTTAAGTTTTAAGGAGTTGATTGCTGTAACGCTACGAGAAATACTTGAAACAATTGCATTCCAGGTATTTTTTACGTTCGGATCAGTACTTGTTGTTTCATGACGATGCAAGGAAATATAAATTCCATTATCACCCCAATCGGTACCCCCACGATAAGGTAAAATTGCCTCATCCGTAGAAATTTCTTGTAAAGCAAACAAGGTAGTATGCTGGAAAATGGTTGGCAACAAGGCATACACCGGTGCAATCATTCCATCTGCGGCTTGCTTATCGGTAAGTCCGGCAGCATTGTATTCATCAAGTACGGTCTCATTTAAATCAGAGCAACTTGATAAGGCAAAAATTGCCAAGGTTGATATCGCTAATTTTTTAATATTTTTCATGTGTTTAAAATGCTTAGAATGTTAAATTCAAACCAATAATGAACGATTTTGCTTTCGGATAACTTAAGTAGTCAATTCCATAAGATAAGACCCCATTAATCGAGTTGTCTTTGTTTACTTCTGGATCAAATCCGTCATATTTAGTCGCCACCCAAAGATTTTGACCCGTCACAGACAAGCGTGCTTTTGAGATATATTTACTGATCCCTAGTTTTTGCGTATTAAATTGATAGCCTAAGGTTAGGTTATTTAAACGCAAGAAAGAACCATCCTTCAAATAACGTGTAGATACTGGAGCAGCATTGTTAATGGATTCTTTTGCATCGGCAAAGGCAGCAGGTACTACGTTTGAATTTTTAGCTATTTTCAACTTATAAAAAGTTGAATTGGCTGTGTTATCATAAATTTTGTTTCCTGAAACGCCGTTAAACTGTAGGGATAAATCAAATCCTTTGTAATTTACATTACCAAAGAAGTTGTATTGGGTCGTTGGCAAGGCTGTTCCAGCAGCAATACGATCTTTATCGGTTACAATTCCATCTTTATCGGTATCGGCATAAACCGACATTCCATTGGCATCAAAACCAACAAACTCTTTCAAGAAAAAGGTACCAATCGGTTGACCATTGATGTAACCATTGATGGTTGCAGAGGTTAAACCTGAACCTGATGCAGAACCTGACGGAATAACGGTGTATGGAGAACCTGTTACCTCATTTTTAATCAAGGTTATGTTACCACCCACATTAAATTTCAATCCCGAACGAGTTTGGAATTTATAATCTAAGTCCATTTCAAGACCACTGTTTAGGATTTCCATGTTTTTTACATTGGTCCAAACTGAGGTAGCAGGCTGCACAGGGTCAGCAGGAATAACTTCCAATAAAATGTTATTAGACACTTTTCTAAAAGCATCTATCGATCCGTTTAAAGCCCCATTCAAGAATCCAAAATCCAAACCAATATTTGATTGAACTGAAACCTCCCATTGGATATCTGGATTCGCTAATCGCGTATACGTAATACCAGCAGGATAGGTAGATGACACATCTAATGGATAA
>JBEGQV010000009.1:0-3771 GCA_041180785.1 Bacteroidota bacterium
GGCATTAAGGAAAAGATTTTAGCTGCCAAGCGTGCAGGAATTAAAGAAATCATCATGTGTAGCAAGAATCAAAAAGATGTAGACGAAATCGAAAAAGCCTATATTTCTGATTTGACTTTCCATTTTGTTGATACAGCAGATCAGGTGTTGAAGATAGCGATTTCTTCTCCCTCCATCTGAATCTCTCCCAAATCTAAATAATATTGGATGGTTCGAATGGCTTCTTTGGGAGATAGAGGTCGAAGGCAATCCACTAAGGTTTGGAGAGGTACAGGACCATTTTGGAGGTATTTTAACATCAATTCTTTAGCTTCAGGGTTACCCTCCGGAAAGGCTTTTCCGGTGTTTGCTCTTTTTTCGTTGATGCAAATATCACATAAGCCACATTTTTTGTGAAGCGTTTCACCAAAATAAGCAACTATTTGTTGGGTTCTGCAGCGGATATCCTGCCGAACATAATGTTCGATGGCTTCGATTTTTGTAAAATATCTTTTTTTGCGATCGTAATATTCATTCCATCGGATGGGTAAATTGTTTGCGAAGGCACGTGGTGTAAGGAATGTGAGTTTTGGATGTCCACTTTTTTTATCGTAATCCAATACTTCAAATTTTTCTAAGAGGGCTAGATTTCTTTCAATTTCGGGTAAAGGAGATTTTAATAGTTGGGCAATTTGTAATTCGTCAATTTTTACATATTCGTTATAAATAACACCACCATGAAGTCGCAAAAGGGCTTTTAAAAGCAATTCGAACTTCGGATTCCGTAATTGGAAATCATACATTTCAGTGCTTGAAAGATTGATTTTTAGGTTGGACGGAATATTAGTGGATTCGTTTAATACAAAAAGGCCCTCGTTTTCCAAACATTTGATGGCATAGTAGGTTTCAGTTTTTGAAAGATTAAACCTTTTGCACATTTCTGGCCAATCAAAATCAAATACTGCCAATTCACCAGCCCCTTCGGCCAATTGTAGAAAATTACTGATGGCTTGGTAAGTTCTTTTCAACGTTTCCGGTTCCGGAAACTGTTTTTCAAACTGCGTTTTAAGGTCAATAATATCCTTTTCTTCCACTAAAATACAGGCAAAAGCCTTTTTTTCATCCCTTCCCGCTCGACCAGCCTCTTGGTAATACGCTTCTAACGAATCGGGAAGATCTAGGTGTACCACAAGTCGGACATCTGGTTTATCAATTCCCATTCCAAAAGCGTTTGTTGCCACAATCACTCGACACTGATTATTGATCCAAGCCTGTTGTTTGTCGATCCGTTGTTTGGGTAAAAGTCCGGCATGGTAGAAGTCGGCCGAAACCCCGTTTTTGCTTAAAAATTGGGCAATTTCTTGTGTTTTTTTTCGATTTCTTACATATACAATGGCTGTCCCCTGAATTTTTTCAAGCATTTTTAGGACTCGTTCCTCCTTGTTTTCTTCCCATAAAATGGAATAGGAAAGATTTGCTCTGCTGAAGCTTTTTTGAAAAATTTTAGGCTTTTTAAGAGCCAGTTTTTCAATAATGTCTTTTTTGACTTCTTCGTTTGCTGAGGCCGTTAGGGCTATGCAAGGCGTATCTGGAAAGAGTTCTTTAAATTGGACAATTTCTAAATAAGGGGGTCTAAAATCATAACCCCACTGAGAGATACAATGCGCTTCATCGATAGCGATGATCGCTATTTTCATTTGTTTGGCTCGGGCAATGAATAAGTCAGTTTTTAGTCGCTCTGGCGAAACGTAGAGAAATTTAATGTCTCCGTAGATGCAATTATCGAGCAGGTAATCGATTTGTCGGGCATGCATTCCGTTGTAAATAGCAGCTGCTTTGATACCTCGTTTGGTCAATTGTTCCACTTGGTCTTGCATGAGGGCAATTAACGGCGAAACTACTATACAAATACCCTCCATGGCCATGGCTGGCACCTGAAAACAAATGGATTTCCCGCCC
Source organism: Bacteroidota bacterium (assembly GCA_041180785.1). Classification (GTDB taxonomy): domain Bacteria; phylum Bacteroidota; class Bacteroidia; order Cytophagales; family Spirosomataceae; genus Sandaracinomonas. The sequence goes on from JBEGQV010000009.1 coordinate 1,939, forward strand.
CCAGTGGGTAATAAAGCCAGGGTATCTTGTCCAGCTAGCACAGCTTCTACAATATCTTCTTGTAAAGGCCTGAATTGCTCATAGCCCCAATATTGTTTCAAGATGTTTGTTGCCTTGCTCATTTGGAATTCAAAACTACCAAAAATAAAAAAAGGATTCTTAAAAATTATTGATAATCTTCAATTGGGATTTTCAAAAGTATATTTAGTATATTTAAATAATTGAAACTTTTTAAATATGCTAAATTCCTCCGACTTAACGCAATTAGAAAAACGTGGCATTCAACCTGCCGAAGTTGAACAACAAATCAATTATTTTAAAAATGGGTTTCCTTGGATGACGCTTTTTAAGGCGGCCACACCCGGCGAGGGAGTAATTCAGTTGTCTGCTGATCAGGTGAAAGAAATGGCTCAAAAATTTGATGATGCTAAATCGGGATTATCCATTTTGAAAATGGTTCCTGCTTCTGGGGCGGCCACTCGTATGTTTAAATCGCTGTTTGAACATTTGCAAGAAGGAGAGGCTAATAAGGAATCGAAAGTGTTTTTTGAACAATTGCAGCAGTTTGCTTTTTACCCGGCTTTAGAAAATTTGTTGGGTTCAAATCCAAGCGAAAAAGAGGTTTTAAGTAAATTGCTATTAGCAGAGGGGTTAGGATATGGTGCTTTGCCAAAGGGATTGTTGGATTTTCATAAGTATGCTGATGAAGTAAGAACACCCTTACAAGAGCATTTATTAGAGGCAATTGAGTATGCTTCAGATGGGAAATCGGCTAAATTGCATTTTACAGTTTCTCCTGAACACCGTTCACGATTTGAGGATTTGGTGCAAAAGCTTGTGCCAAGCTTAGCAATCAAATTTGGAATCAAATTTGAAATAACTTTTTCTGAACAAAAATTATCTACCGATACCGTTGCAGTCGACATGAACAATGAATTGTTCAGAGAGTCAGATGGCAGTATGTTGTTTCGTCCGGCTGGACATGGTGCTTTATTGGAAAATCTAAACGATTTACAGGCAGATATTATTTTTATTAAAAATGTGGACAATGTGGTGCCTGATGCTTTACGTGGACCAACCATTGAATTCAAAAAGGCAATTGGCGGGCTCTTATTAAGTATTTTGGAAGGAATTAAGCAATTGGATGAACAATTACAAGGAGAAGTTTCGGAAGATTTATTGATTCAAGCCGAGCAAGAATTGGTGGCTTATTTAGGCTTTGTGCCGAGTCCGGCCTACCAATTAATGCCACCAGAGCAAAAAGTGGTGTTTTTGCGAGAGGTGTTGAATCGACCAACGCGCGTGTGTGGGGTGGTAAAAAATACGGGAGAACCTGGTGGCGGACCCTTTTGGTGTCAGGATGAAGAAGGAAATAGCACTTTGCAATTGGTAGAGTCAGCCCAGGTGAATCCAGAAGACAATGGACAAATGAGTTTGTTTAAAGGAAGTACACACTTTAATCCAGTAGATTTAGTTTGTGCGACTAAAGATTTGCAAGGCAGGAAATTTGATTTGCGAAATTATCGCGACATGAATACCGGTTTTATTACCGAAAAAACGAAAGATGGTAAGAAATTGAAAGCCTTGGAATTGCCAGGTTTGTGGAATGGAGCTATGGCGTATTGGAACACCATCTTCGTAGAAGTGCCATTAGAGACATTTAATCCAGTGAAGACGGTAAATGATTTGTTAAGGCCAGCACATCAGAATGCATAATTTTGAACAATGCTAAAAAAGCCTTAATTTTGCCGCTTCTTTAAAGCGATTTAAAGAAAGTATATAAATGCTTGATTACAGAAAGCTTGTTGGGACTCCTAGCAAGCTTTTTTTTGT
>JBEGQV010000010.1:0-11870 GCA_041180785.1 Bacteroidota bacterium
AGCTGGTTTCCATTGGAATACGCTTTTTAGTAGCCTTTGATTTGTATTTTGCATTGAAATCAAATACTTCTACGGAATCGTCTATGACAATTTCGGTAGGAGGTAGGGCCACTGCTTCGCAACGAGGTGTTTGAATTACACCACAACTAAACTCACTACCATCTACGAAAGCTTCTAATAAAATAGCATCTTCGGAGTGAATGGAATGAATGCTAGCTTTGGTAACAGAATTTTTAAAATAGGTTTCTAATTCCTCTAATAATTGGCTAGGATGTTTGATGATATGTCCTTGGAATTTCACAGGAAATCCGATACCCTCATCTAAATTAACCATTTTTTGAAGCAAATTTACTTTGTCTGCCTCTGAATAATTTAACCAGTGTTCACGATAAATTTCTTGAATAAAAAGGCATTTTTTGATGGCTTCGTCAAAGATTTGGATGTCGTCTTGTTTAACAAATGCTAAACCAATCGAAGATCCTTGGTGTGGTGCTTTGGCTACAAATGGAATGCCAATTGATTTTTTTATCTGCTCAAAAAGTGTTTCTCGGCCATATTTTTCGTAATCATCACGTTGTAAGATGAAATAGTTTTTTTCCAGACCAACACTTTTTTTCAACCATTCATTTTGTTTGGCTTTGTCTATGCCGATAGAACTCCCTAATACACTTGGACCCGAATAGGGGATGCCATACCATTCCAATAAGCCTTGGATACTGCCATCTTCACAGCCTGGACCATGCATGGCGATGAACACAAAATCGAAGTGATTTTTGAATTGATCTGGCGTGATTCGTTCTCCTATTTGTTCGATAATTGAATCGGTTTCAACGCCCTCTAAGGATTCTAAATAAACAGAAAATGGTTTTTTTTGTGATGATTGTGGCGGATAGAAATCGCGGATAGCTTCTGAAAAAATCAGTTCTTCTTTGATTAAGATAAAATTTCCTAAGCTGTCCACAAAAACAGGAATAGGAGTGAATAAGGCCTTATTGATATGAGCCATAGCGGTTTTACCACCTGCAAAACTTATCTCTCGTTCACGGGCAGCTCCACCAAAAAAAATGCCAATACGCATGATTTTATAAAACTTGATTGATTTCTTTAACGGATATAATCTCTGGTACTTCTCTTCGGATGGCTTCTTCTACACCTGCTTTGAAAGTCATGGCCGACATGTTGCACGACTTACAAGCACCCAATAAATTTAAATACAAATGATTGTCATCTGTAATTTCTACAATTTCAACATTTCCACCATCAGCAATTAAGTAAGGGCGAATTGAATCGAGTGCAGCTTGGATTTTAGAATACAGTGGGTGATTTTCCATTCCTAAATTTACACAGAGGCTTTTGAATTCACAATAGCAATACGTTGTGCTAATTGAGATGCGATGTCTTGAAAGGAATTTGCCACAGGACCTTCTTGAGAAGAAATGGGCTTTCCTTCATCTCCTGCTTCTCGAATGGCTTGTACCAAGGGTACTTCTCCTAAAAATGGGATGAAATATTTTTTTGCTAATTCTTTTCCACCATCCTTTCCAAACAGATAATATTTGTTTTCTGGCAATTCCGCAGGGGTAAAATACGACATGTTTTCAATCAAACCCAAAACAGGAACATTGATTCCGTTTTGTTTGAAAAATTGTAAACCTTTTTGGGCGTCAGATAGGGCTACTTTTTGCGGGGTCGTCACAATCACTGCTCCTGTTACTTTGATCAGTTGTACTAAACTTAAATGAATATCTGAAGTGCCAGGGGGTAAGTCGATTAATAAATAATCTAAATCTTCCCAGTGCGTATCGCCAAAGAATTGTCGCAAAGCTTGGGTCATCATGGGGCCACGCCAAGGTACCGGACTTTCAGAAGGTGCCAAAAAGCCCATGGATATCATTTTGATGCCATATTGCATAATGGGTTGAATGCGATTTTTACCATTGACTTCCTGAACCAAGGGTTGCATGTCTTCTGCTCCAAACATTACAGGAATGCTTGGTCCCGAAATGTCAGCATCCAAAATACCAACTTTAGCGCCTGCATTTTTTAACGCCATCGCCAGATTTGCCGTCACAGTTGATTTACCAACGCCACCTTTACCAGAGGCAACTGCAATTACATTCTTAACACCTGGGATTAAGGGGTCTTGACTTGCCAATGAGGTAACTTCGGCTGTCATGTTGATGACAATTTTTAAATCTGGGTGTACTATTTTATGGATGGCATTTTCGCAGTCTTGACGAATTTTTTCCTTCAACGGACAAGCAGGTGTAGTTAATACAACTGTGAATCGTACTTCACCTACTCCTAATTCAATATCTTTGATCATGTTCAAGGTCACCAAATCCTTTTTCAAATCGGGTTCTTGAACGGTACTTAATGCACCTAAAATAATTTCTTTTGTAACGGTTAACTCACCCATGTTCTTTAGCTCAAAATATGGCGCAAATTACGGAAAATTATCAGTTTTTTGAAGAAAATTGGGTATATATTTGTTTGACCTCCCTCCAGCCCCCTCCTTCTAGAGGCGGGGGAGTAAAACCACTATTTATTTATTAATATGGAATACCACAACTTAAATTATTTGAAAGATTTACGAATTAAATTAAGAAAAAATCAAACAGATGCAGAATCAATTCTTTGGGAAAAAATTCGAAATCGAAAATTGGCAGGCAAGAGATTTAGACGACAACATAGTTTTTCAAATTTTATATTTGATTTTTATTGTGCTTCAGATCAATTGGTAATTGAATTAGATGGTTCAATTCATTTACTTCCCGCTCAAAAAAGATATGATGCTGAACGGGATGAAATTATTCGGCATTTTGGATTTACGATTTTAAGGTTTTCGAATGATAGGATCTATCATGACCTTCATAATGTTTTAAATGAGATTTCGGGAAGTTTCACCTCCCCCCAGCCCCCTCCTTCTAAAGGAGGGGGAGCAGAGTAAATCTGTTTTTTAAAGGGTAAAAATTTAAATATTCTAAACTATTCCCCCTCCTTTAGAAGGAGGGGGTTAGGGGGAGTTAGAGATTACAATGGGGTTAGGGGGAGGTAGAGATTACAATGGGGTTAGTGGGAGGTAGAAATTACAATGGGGTTAGGGGGAGGTCAAAAAGTTAGGGGGAAGATCAGATAGCATTTAATTTCCGATGATTATTCCGTTTTTCTAATTTTTCTGAATCGATAGAAGCTTCCAAAAGCGCTTCCTCAAACAAATGCCTCTTCATCTTCTCATAAATAAATTCCTCCGCGATGTCATTTGGGTGAATTAAATCTTTTTTGAAAAACCGATAATCACGTAATTCGTCTAATACATATTCGTATGCAGGGAAATAATAGGCATTTGAAAACAGATGTGTTAACTGTTCTACTGCAAGTCGTAAAATAGATTTCGAGACTTGATTGTTTTGAATGCCGTCTTTCGTGTGTCGAACAGGTGAAATGGTAAATAAAATGTTCAGTGTAGAATTTTTGACACGCATGGTGTCAAAAAAATGTTTCCACTTTTCAGTTATTTCATCAATGGTACTGATTTTTTTGATAAACCTTTTTTGTGGTTGTTTGTGACAATTAGCTACCTCTATGTCCAATATCTGATCATAATAATAAAATGCTGTGCCAAAGGTAACAATCAACCAATCTGCTTCGAGTAAAAAGTTGGAAACTTTTTGTTGCTGCGCTTCAATAGATTGTATCAGTGTGGCCTTTGAATCTGATTTCCATTGCGAATGAAAATGTGGATGGACAAATTGGCCCTCTACTTCATAACACTGATTTTCTTGTAAACTTTTAGTTTTCAGGACTTCTAAAATCGAATTTGGGTGAAATAATGTTCCCAAAGGTTGATTCATCACCTGTAAGGGTAGGTGACAAAGTCTTTCGCCCATCGACTCTGAAAAACAAGAGCCAATGGTGATAATTTTTTGACCAGGCTTTATTTTTTGGTCAAATGATAAATCTTCAACAGGGGTAAAAAATTTCATTATTTACCTAACATTTTTCTTTCTAAAACATCCAATGGCATGTTCCCATCTTCCAGTACCTTGTCATGGAAATTTGAAATTGAAAACTTGTCTTTTTGTTCATTAGCTAATTTTTGACGAATCTCGCGAATTTTCAATGCACCAATTTTGTAACTTAAGGCCTGAGCAGGGATCGCCATGTATCGCTCAATTTCTGCCGTTGCACCTTCCTCTGAAATTTGCTCATTGTCCATCATGTATTGAATGGCCTGCTCTCGTGTCATATTTTTTGAGTGCATGCCCGCATCTACCACTAAGCGAATGGCACGGTGAATTTCATCACCTAAAGCGCCCATGTATTGGTAAGGATCAGTGTATAAGCCCAATTCCTTTCCTAAGCTTTCTGTGTACAATGCCCAACCTTCTGCAAAGGCAGAGTTGCCCCCAAAACGTCTAAATTTTGGTAAATGGGTATTTTCTTGTTGGATGGCGATTTGGTAATGGTGTCCTGGAATCGCTTCATGTAAAAATAAACTTTCCATGCCGGAAGTTGTTGCAAATTTGGTGGCATCTAAAATGGGAACATAGAAAATGCCCGGACGATTGCTTTCCAAGGAACCTTGGAAATACTCCGCACTTGCACTTGCCGCGCGAAAGGCTTCTGTTTGACGTATTTCAAAAGGCGTTTTAGGCGTTTTTCCAAACATCTTTGTCAATTGCGGTTTCATGCGTTCGTGTATCTGATGAAATGCATCCAAAACATCCTTCGGAGTTTTGTATGGCATAAATTGAGGGTCAGTTTTCAGAAATTGGAAAAATTCCGACAAGCTTCCCTTAAATCCGACAGCATCTTTCGTTTTTTCCATTTCTGAACGAATTCGTTTAACCTCCGATAATCCAATTTGGTATATTTCATCAGCGGGTTTATCCGTCGTTGTTAATACCTTTATTAAATATTGATAGTACGCTTTTCCATTCGGAATAGCTCCGATTCCAGAACTTGTTCGTGCTTTTGGTAAATAAGTTGTTGATAAATAATTGGCAAGACGTTTGTAGGCTGGTAACACTTCTTGTGAAATAATGGCTGTATATTCTTTTGTGAATCGTTCTTTTTCACTTGCCGTAAAGATCTTTGGAAATTGATTCAATGGACCATAAAATGTACTTTTATTCAACTCTTTTACATCAAATGCATTTAGCTGGTTGATCATTTTTACCACCAAAGCTTTTGGTAAAACAATGTTTTCCTTGATACCGCGATTGAAATATACCTGTGCACTATCCAAATAGGCAGCCCCTTTGTGCATTCGTGATTCCCAATTTTCATAATCTTTTACAGTTTGAAAAGGTTGCATCACCGAGCCGCTACCTAATTGCGCAAAGGTTAAATGAAAACCATAAAATTGGTTTAATGGCATATAATGGTCATTAAATCCTAATCCTTCTAGCCCTAAATCCAATTCTCTTTTTAAAATATCATAGGAAATCTGATCATTTGCATTCAAGCTTTCACGATTGAATTTCTTGAGCTCATTTTCATATCGATCAAGTAAATCTTTTGTCTTTGCTCGATGCGCATCTGTGAAATCAATGTTTAATTGGTCATTGAATCGATTGTCGCCGTTGAAAGTGGCAGACAAAGGATTTAAAACGAGTTGGTCCTCGTAATATTTATCCAATAAGGTATTAAACTCAGGGTTGGATTTTTCTTCCAAATTCGACTTTGTACAACTTGAAAAAGTACAAAGAATAAGTCCGTAGGTAAATAGTTTTTTGATCATGAGGTGTAATTGATAATTTTAAATGCAATTTAATGGAATTATCTATATTTTTGTTTTTGCATTTTAGTAAATTAAACTTCTATGGTGGATAAAGGTGCGGAGCGCGCAAGATTAAAAACTCGTAACGACAATAAAGGCTGGAAAAAGTGGGGACCTTACCTGACTGAGCGTCAATGGGGAACTGTTCGAGAAGATTATTCGGCAGAAGGAAATGCATGGAGTACAATCTCGCATGATATGGCTCGTTCGAAAGCTTATCGCTGGGGTGAGGAAGGAATTGCAGGAATATCAGATAACAAACAACATATTTGTTTTGCACTTGCTTTTTGGAATCATAGGGATCATATTTTGAAAGAACGGTTCTTTGGTTTGACAGGAAGTGAGTCGAATCACGGTGAAGACGTCAAGGAATTGTACTATTACGAAGACTCAACTCCGACGCATTCTTACATGAGAATGCTTTACAAATATCCGCATCAAACCTTTCCCTATCAAAAATTAATTGACGAAAGTAGAAAGCGGAATCGCCTTGAACCTGAATACGAATTACTTGATACAGGAATTTTTGATCGCGATGAATATTTTGACATTTCCATGGAATATGCCAAGGCTGATGAACAGGATATTTGTATTAAAATAACGGTAACCAATAAGTCGAAAGCGGCCGCCCCATTGACCGTATTGCCAACCATTTGGTTTAGAAATACTTGGTGCTGGGGATACGAAAATTACACCTACAAACCAATGCTTACAGGTGTTGGGCACTCGTTTATTGAAGTGGACCACAAGGTGGTGGGGCGATTCAAGTTATATGCAGAAAATGCAGATGAGTTATTGTTTTGCGACAATGAAACCAACTTTGAGCGTTTGTATAATTCGCCAAATTATGGACCTTACACAAAAGATGGTATCAACGATTATGTAGTAAATAAAAATAAAGAGGCCGTTAATCCAAACCATATTGGTACAAAAGCTTCTTTTAAGTTTACCGATAAATTGAATGGCGGTGAAACGAAAGTTTACAGGCTACGTTTTTGTGAAAAAAGTATTAAAAATCCGTTTGCGGATTTTGATGAGGTGTTTGAAGCGCGCATCAAAGAAGCAGATGCTTTTTACGACGACCTACATGCAGGCGTAAAAGATAAAAATTTGCGTGATTTACAGCGTCAATCGTATGCCGGAATGTTGTGGACCAAGCAGTGGTATTACTACAATGTACATGAGTGGTTGAAAGGAGATCCTTCCATGCCAAAACCACACCCTGCTCGTAAAAATGGTCGAAATCATGCTTGGCGACACCTATATGCTGCTAACATTCTTTCCATGCCGGATAAATGGGAGTATCCTTGGTTCGCAGCTTGGGATTTGGCATTTCACACAATTCCCCTGGCTCGTTTAGATCCAGATTTTGCTAAACGTCAATTGGCAGTTATTCTACGTGAATATTACATGCACCCTAATGGACAAATTCCAGCTTATGAATGGTCGTTCTCCGATGTAAATCCTCCTGTACACGCTTGGGCAACTTGGAAGGTGTATGAGATAGATAAAGCAAGCAATGGAGAAGGCGATATCACTTTTTTAGAGCGTATTTTCCATAAGTTGTTATTGAATTTTACCTGGTGGGTGAATTTAAAAGATGAGGGCGGAAATAATATTTTCGGCGGAGGCTTTTTAGGAATGGATAATATTGGTGTGTTCGACCGTTCGGCTGCATTGCCAACTGGTGGTCACCTCGAACAAGCAGACGGAACAGGTTGGATGGCGATGTATAGCCTCAATATGCTTCGGATCGCTTGTGAAATAGCCATTGAAAAACCGGTTTATCAAGACATGGCCTCTAAGTTTTTTGAGCACTTTTTGCATATTGCTGGTGCCATGCAAGCCATTGGTGGAGATAAATTGAATCTTTGGGATGAAGATGATCAATTCTATTATGATATGTTACATAAGGAGGATGGTCAGGCCCAATTATTAAAAGTTCGTTCCATGGTGGGACTCATTCCTTTATTTGCCGTGGAAGTGTTAACACCTGATTTACTTGAGAAACTGCCACAATTTAAGCGTCGGGTGGAATGGGTGTTGAACAATCGCCCTGATTTAGCAGGTCTGATTTCTCGCTGGTATGAACCAGGCAAAGGAGAAAGTAGGTTGATGTCGATTCTGCGTGGACACCGTATGAAGATGATTTTGAAAAAGATGTTCGACGAGGAAGAATTCTTGTCAGATTATGGAATCAGAACACTTTCTAAATACCATAAAGAAAATCCATATAAGTTTGAATACGAAGGTGGCGCAATACAGGTCGACTACAATCCTTCCGAGTCGACTGGCGATATGTTTGGTGGAAATTCCAATTGGCGTGGTCCTATTTGGTTTCCGATGAATTATTTGATCATCGATTCGCTAAATAAATTTTCGGATTATTATGGTTCCGATTACGAGGTGGAATATCCTACGAATTCCGGACAAATGTTAAACATCAAAGATGCCTCCTTGGCTGTATCTAAACGATTGTTGGCCTTGTTCCAAAAAGGAAAAGATGGTAAAATACCCATGTATGGGGAATACGAAAAAATGCAAGAAGACCCAGAATTCCACAAGCATCATCTCTTCTTTGAGTATTTTGACGGGGACACTGGAAAAGGTTTAGGTGCAAATCACCAAACGGGCTGGACAGGTCTAATATCAGAAATAATACATCAGTTATATGGAAAACAAGAGTCCTGAGGCAAATTTTGCCGCATTGGGGTTGACATTACCCCCGGCCCCCAAGCCACTAGGGGTTTATAAGCCAGGTTTAAAAGTGGATCATTTTTATTATGTTTCTGGTCACGGACCCGTTCAAACAGATGGCAAATTAATCATTGGTCGAGTTGGAAAAGACTTAACCATGGAAGAGGGGAAAGAGGCAGCACAGCAAGTTGGATTAACTATTTTGTCAACCTTGAAGAGTCAATTAGGAAGTTTGAATAAAATTAAGCGTGTCATTAAAGTTTTAGGTATGGTGAATGCAACCGATGATTTTGGTCGGCATCCTTATGTGATCAATGGCTGTAGCGAATTATTTGCCAAGATTTGGGGTGAAGAAAACGGTATTGGAGTTCGCAGTGCTGTAGGGATGGGGACCTTGCCGGATAATATTCCAGTGGAAATTGAAGCGATGTTTGAATTAGCTGATTAAACAAAAAAATAGGCTGCCGATTGGCAGCCTTCTTTTGTTGTTTCTTAATTTAAAAATCCAACGCCTACCGTCGAATTACTGAATTCATCAATCAAAATGAATGCACCATTTGCAGGATTTTCAGCATAATGATCTGCCATGATGGGTTGGGCTGTACGTAAGGAGATACTTCCAATCTCATTTAATTTTAAGGATTCAATTCCTTCTTCGATGGATTGATTAATCACATCTAATTTGTTTTGAATCTGTGATATTTTTGCCTTTGTTTGGTGCACACCATGCTGCAATAAATAGGTTTTGCCTGACACTAAGGCTTGTTGGTCTAACCAACAAACTTTTGCAGAAAAATCTTTCACCTGAGGAGCAGCATTGTCGGATGCCAACACCAAGCTATTTCCTCTTGAAATATCAACATCGGTAGCTAGCGAGATCACGACTGATTCACCTGCTTCAGCTGAATTTTTTGATTCTTCAAATTTTTCAATGCTTGAAATGGTGCTTTCTTGACCTGTGGGTAAGACACGAATGGTATCTCCAACCTTGAAAATGCCGGAAGATATTTTACCAGCATAACCTCTGTAATCGTGGTATTCTTCAGTTTTTGGTCGAATTACCCATTGCACTTGGAAGCGAGCCGGTGCTTGGGATAATTGGTCTGCATATTGATAAGCTTCCAATTCGCCCAGTAAACTTTCACCCTTGAACCAGGTCATTTCAGTAGAGGGTTGAGTAATATTTTGACCAAATAATGAGGAGATGGGTAAATACGAAATTTCTTGACCTTCAAATTGCGTATTGGCAACCAAGGGTTTTAAACTTTCGATGATTTCTTCAAAACGCTCTTGTTTGTATTGTACCAAATCCATTTTGTTGATACAAATGACCACCTTTGGGATTCTTAATAAGGATGCGATGGATAAGTGTCGGGCAGTTTGTTCTACCACCCCTTGTCGCGCATCAATTAAGATTAAAGAAACTTTTGCTGTGGAGGCCCCAGTCACCATGTTACGCGTGTATTCTACGTGACCCGGTGTGTCTGCAATGATGTATTTACGTTTTGGTGTCGAGAAATAGATATGGGCAACGTCTATGGTAATGCCTTGCTCTCTTTCTGCGATTAATCCGTCTGTTAAAAGGGAAAGGTCTAGAAAATCTAGTCCTTTTCTTTTAGAAGCAGTTTCTAATGCTTCAATTTTATCTTTGGTAATTGATTTTGTTTCGTAAAGTAAACGGCCAATCAAGGTGCTTTTTCCATCATCAACCGATCCTGCTGTTGCAATTCTTAAAATATCCATTTGCTTCTCTTCTTAAAAATAACCTTGTTGTTTTCTTTTTTCCATGGCCGCTTCTGAACGTTTATCGTCAATTCTTGCACCTCTTTCTGAGATTTCGGCGGCTAAAATTTCTTCAATGATGGTATCTAAATCAGCAGCCTCAGAGGAAACTGCTGCTGTACAAGTCATGTCACCTACGGTTCTGAAGCGGACCGTTGTTTCGAACGGAATTTCGTCTGCTTCTTTGTTTAAGTATTCAGAATCTGCCCATAGCATGCCATCCCTTTCGATTACTTGGCGTTGGTGTGCAAAATAGATACTTGGTATTTCGATTTTTTCTTCCTTGATGTAGTTCCAAACATCTAATTCGGTCCAGTTTGAGATTGGAAAAACACGCACGTTTTCTCCTATTGCAATTCGTCCATTTAACATGTCAAATAATTCTGGACGCTGGCGTTTGGCATCCCATTGACCGAAGTCGTCACGTACTGAAAAGATTCTTTCTTTGGCTCTCGCTTTTTCTTCATCTCTTCTTGCACCACCAATACAAGCATCAAATTTAAATTCTTCAATGGTATCTAATAAGGTTACCGTTTGAAGTACATTTCTTGAGGCGTATTTACCTGTTTCCTCTTTTGCTTTACCTTGATTGATGGAATCTTGGACATAACGCACAATGAGGTCGGCCCCTGTTTCTTTCACTAACCAATCTCTAAATTCTATTGTTTCCGGAAAGTTGTGGCCTGTATCGATATGAACTAATGGAAAAGGAATTTTTCCAGGATAAAATGCTTTTTGTGCCAATCGAACGAGTGTAATAGAATCTTTTCCGCCTGAAAATAATAAGGCAGGTCGTTCGAATTGTGCTGCCACTTCTCGCATGATGTAGATGGATTCATCCTCTAATCTTCGTGGAAATTGCCCAATTTTGTCGTTAATTACTGACATTATTTGTGTGTTAATCTTTGTTTTTATTTTATTTTTTTCCGGTTCCCGTTTTCCGGTTCCCGGATCTCGGTTCCCGGAGTTTCACTCCGGGCTATTAAAAGTGAAGTCCTTCGGACTTCGTTGCACCTTATCGCTCATCCCTCATACCTATTACCTCATCCCTATTTATGCAACCCACATTCTTTCTGTGATTGTTCCCACCACCATCTTCCGGCTCGTGGATGCTCTCCTTCTGTTATTGCTCTTGTACAAGGTGCACATCCGATGGAAATAAAACCTTTTTTATGTAAGGTGTTTTGCGGAATCGAATTGGTATTTAGATAGTTTTCTAATTGTTGAAATGTCCAATCAATGATGGGATTGAATTTCAATAATTGTTTACTTTCATCCCATTCAAACATGGGCATGTTCGAGCGGTTGTCGGATTGTTCGGCGCGTAAGCCGGTTATCCAAACTTCCGTTCCTTTCAGTGCTCTATTTAATGGTTCAATTTTTCGAATAAAGCAGCACTCTTTCCTGTTTTCAACTGAAGTGTAAAACGAGTTAAATCCTTTTGCTTGCACAAGATCTTCTACTTTGCTGGTATTTGGAAAGAAAGTTTCTAAACTGATTTTGTATTTTTTGGTCGTAAGATCCATTAATTCATAGGACTCTTGAAATTGTCGACCTGTATCTAAAGTGAAAATTCTGAAACCTAAATTTTCCTTTGCTATGGCAT
>JBEGQV010000011.1:0-14399 GCA_041180785.1 Bacteroidota bacterium
AAATCCTCCGAAATTGAATTAATTGGTAATGGGATTGAAGATCCATTGCAGAAGGCGTTTGAGCAACCAAATACTGCTTTTGTTCAGCAAATTGAACAATTTTTAGATTCTTCTAAGCAGGTATTCTTGTTTTTAAGTCGCAAATCTGCTAAAAAAGGAATTGATTTGTTGTTAGCTGCTTTTGCTGAAATGTCGAAAAATCCCGACTGGAACGGTCAGTTAATTTTAGCAGGTCCTGCTGATGATTACAGCAAGGAAATTACCTTTTTTATCGCACAAAATCCCTCTCTTCAAATTTTGGAACTACCGTTAGTTTCCGGGGCAGAAAAGGATTATTTATACAAAAAAAGTACTTACGTGGTACTTCCTAGTTACTCTGAAGGATTTTCTTTCGCTGCGCTGGAAGCATTGGCCTATGGTAAATGTTGTATATTGAGCAACCGTATCGGTTTCTCTCAATTAGTTGAAAAAGAACAAGCCGCCTTGGTTTTTGAACCTACTTATCCGAAATTATTGCAACAATTTACAAAGGTTTCAGCTGAAAATTTTGATGCGAATGGACTTCGAAAGTCGGCTCGAAAACTCTATCTTGACAATTTTCAATCATTGGATATTTCAAACAAATTATATCATTTTATTTTTGTAAAAAATATGTGAATTACATATATAACATATTTTTTTTAGGCTTAAGGCAATGAATTGGCTTTTTTTGTAAGAATTAATTCTAAAAGTGTAAAGCCTATGAGATCTCTTTTTCTAATTATGTGTATAACATTTTACACATATTTTTTAAATGCGCAGAATTTAGAATTTGTTTGGTTAAATAAGGACCGCCGTGCCTACGAAAAGATCGATTTAGCCAAGGGTGAAATCTGGTCTAAACCATTGACTGGTAATTATGCGTTGCTTTACAAAATTGAGATTCAAAAATTAGATTTACGTGACGTACCCTTGGATGTAGACATTCAGGTTAATGGTTTCAATGTCAATAAAAATATCACCTATTTTACTATGCCTGGTACAGGTATGGTTTTTTTGTTGAATCGAACATTACACACATTTACACGTATTGATGAGACCTTTTACAGGGGTTACAATTTTCAGGCAACGCAGTTTTTTTACAAAGGAAAGCTTTATTCTCTTGGGGGATCAGGATTTTGGAATGTACATTCCACATTGACCTATTATGATTTTAATCGTAAAGAATGGGAAATGGTGGATACCAAAGGTGCTATTAAACCTGAGCGAATTTATTCCTGGCATGCCGGTTACAATCCTAAATTGCAAAAAGTGTATGCCTTGGAATCGAGTCCAGAATATCAAACGGAGGTAAATCCTGTTTTTCGTTTTTTTGAATTGGATGTTAGAACATTGACTTGGACCTTTAAAGGTTTAGTGGATTTAAGTAAATTTTCTAAATACAATATTTCTAGATTGGATATGACCTATTTTGGTGACTTTTTTTATTTAAATCCTAAATCTCAAAGTGGTTTGATAGTTGACCCTGAAAAAAATGAATTGTTAATTTATCAAGGTCCTAAAAAATTGTTTTGGGGCCTTACTCAGAAAAATTTTGAAATCAATGGATATGTTTATAGTTTGATGCCGCGATTTACATCAGCACATTCGGTGGATATTTTGGATTCAATCCCATTAAAAGACATTCGCAAATACTTCGTAGTAAAAGATACATTTTATGATGCGCCATTGTTTCCTTGGGATTGGAAGGATTTTGCCTTAGGTTTGATGTCTCTTGTCATCATCGGCGGTACAATGAAGGTGATTCAAGTTAATGCGGCAAAACCAAAATCCAAGAAATTTGTCGTAGTTAATTCTGAGAAATCTGTTTGGGATTTATTGCCCATTAATGGTTTGATGATTTTGGATTTCGTGATTGAACATGGTTGTGATTATCTTTTTTCTACGGAAGAAATTTCGAAAATTTTAGGTTGTGATAAAAAAGCTTTTGATACCCAGCGTCAATATCGATCTAAATTTATAAGCAATTTCAATACATTTTTTGAAGAGCATTTTCACATCAGTAATGCGATTTATCGTATTACCTCTGAGGAAGATAAGCGTTTTGTGTGTTATCAAATTTCAGAACAGGTAGTAAAGGCCTATCGTAGTTATTTAAAATCACAAGAATAAGCACACCATTGAGTAAAATTTCATAGTTTAGTTCTTTATAAGCTAAACTATGATTATGAATACACCATCAAATTCGGTCTCAAGAAGAGGCTTTGTCAAAGGTGCTGCCTTGCTTTCTGCGGCGCCGTTCTTTTCAAATTTTTCAATTATCAAGCATTTTCAAGGCGAAAAGGTTCGCTTAGCTTGCATTGGTATCGGTAACCAAGGTGCAAATGATGTGTTTGCCATGGCAAAAACTGGATTAGCGGAATTTGTTGCTTTTTGCGATGTCGACATGGGCGCAAGTCAGACCTTGCCAGTTTTACAAAAGTTTCCCGATGTACCTCGTTTCCAGGATTATCGCGTGATGTTTGATAAGATGGGTAAAGATTTTGATGCGGTGTTGATTGGTGTACCTGATCATTCACATTTTCCGATCACGATGCATGCGCTGAAAAGTGGGAAGCACGTGTATGTAGAAAAGCCAATGGCTCGTACGTTCCAAGAAGTGGAATTAATGATGTCTGCGGCCAAAAAAAATCCAAAATTGGTTACTCAAATGGGAAACCAAGGTCACTCTGAAGGAAATTATTTTCAATTCAAGGCTTGGAAAGAAGCGGGCATTATCAAAGATGTAACTTCGATGGTCGCTCACATGAATTCACCGCGCAGATGGCACGGATGGAATACAAATATTAAATCATTCCCTGCTGCAGAGACGATTCCAACAACGTTGGATTGGGATTTATGGCACGGTGTGGTACAAAAGCATGATTACAATAAGGATTTTGTCAATGGACAATGGCGTTGTTGGTTTGATTTTGGATTAGGTGCTCTAGGCGATTGGGGTGCACACTTGATGGATACGGCTCATGAATTCCTAGAATTAGGTTTGCCAACACATATTAATATGCTGCGAGCGGATGGACACAACTCCTTTTTCTATCCACAATCATCAACCATTCAATTTAAGTTTGAGGCTCGTAAAAACATGCCTGCCATGGACATTACTTGGTATGATGGAACAAATAATTTACCGCCATTGCCTGCAAATTTTGGAAACTCAGCCTTAGATCCAAATATTCCTGCAGCAAGTAATGGCAAGATTCAATCGTCTAATTTAAATCCAGGTAAAATTATTTATTCTAAAGACTTAACCTTCAAAGGCGGTTCCCATGGTTCTACTTTAAGTATTTTAGGAGATGCGGCAAAAGATTTGAAATTGCCAGAAGTTCCTGCTTCACCATCGAATCATTATGCGAACTATTTGAAGTCATGCTTGGGTCAGGAGAAAACACGTTCACCATTTGCAGTTGCCGGACCGTTGAGTCAGGTCTTTTCTTTGGGTGTAATTGCACAAAAATGGAATGCGAAATTAGATTTCGATCCGGTGAAGAAACAAATCACCAACCACAAAGAGGCCAATGAGATGCTGAAAGGTCCTGCTCCAAGAAAAGGATGGGAGGAGTATTATAAGTAAGAAGTTAGAAGTTAGAAGTAAGAACTAAGAAGCAAGAAGGCCTGAGAGGGCCTTTTTGCATTTAGGACCTGATTTTGGTCAACAAATAGGTGCGATTGGTCTACCCTTTGTAATCATACGTAAATATTTAAGTAAATTTGTAGTATCCTATTTAGTATTTTTTGATTTTAATGATACCACAAATGATCCATTTTCTACTTTATATCGATCCGGGTTCCGGAAGTATTCTTTTTCAAGCTATTTTAAGTGTTATTGCGACCAGTTTATTATTTTTTAATAAGCTAAAATCAGTTAGTTTTGGTGTATGGTCAGCAATTAAACGCGTACTTGGAGGACATTCATAGTGAGTTACTTATCTTTTAAAGATCCTGATGCAAAAGTTGTTCGTTTTCAGGATGAATTTTTTCGATTAATCCATGCGAATTATGTCGAAGAATTTCAGGGCATAATTACGTGCGGATTGTATCAGGAGCTGATTGATCATGAATTGATGATTGCGCATGAAACGGTGCAACATCCTTTGCAATCAAAGGAGTATCCTTTAGTGATACGGCCTGAGCAATTGGCTTATCAGGTTTTACCTTTTGAGTGGTCGATGCACATGTGGTTTGATTGTCTTCGTGCTTTCTTGCAAATCAATTTGATTGCCTTAAAATATGGCTACCTGTTAAAGGATGCTACTCCATATAATTTCAGTTTGCATCGTGGTAAAATGATGTTGTTCGATTCTTCATCTTTTATTCGATTTAAAGAAGGTGATCCATGGAATGCCTATCGACAATTTTGTGAAGAAATGTTGGGTCCGTACTTATTGATTCGATACAATGGTCAGACATGGTCGAAGTTGATGATGTCTTCTATTCGCGGATTGGAATTATCCTTTATTGCTAAAAATTTACCACTAAAATCTTGGTTCAATTTACAGGCCTTGGTGCACATCCATCTCCATAAAAATTTTTCGAATCAGAAAAAAATAGCTCATAAAGAGGTAAGTCCAAAGAAGATTTTTACGAAAGAAAGCCTGATCAAGTTGTTGGAAAGTTTGTTGGGGAGTTTTAATGAATCCCATTTGCCTTCTGAGGGTCATTGGAAAGATTATTATCAAGCCTATTTGGAGTCGGATACCTATTTGCCAACCAAGAAAGCGATTATCAAAAATTGGCTTTCGAACGTATCTGTGGATTCGGTAGTTGATTTAGGGGCAAATGTAGGAGAATTTAGTTTTTTAGCTGCTGAAGTAGCTGAAAAAGTTTTGTCGGTTGAAGCAGATCCAACTTGTGTAGATGCTATGCTGCATCACATAAAAAATCAACGACAGACGAAAGTACATCCTGCCTTGGTGGATCTAACGCAAGTGAGTCCAAACCTAGGCAATAATTTACAGGAATACGCTAGTTTGTTGGAAAGGGGCGCGTCTGAAATGGTGTTTGCCTTAGCCTTGGTGCATCATTTGGCTATCACTTATTCCTTTTCCTTTCAGCAAATCATTGAACTTTTTAATCGTTTTTCTACCAAGTACTTGGTGGTGGAGTTTATTGAAAAATCGGATGAGAAGGTTCAGTTGTTATTACAAAATCGTGGAAAAGAATTCCCAGATTTTACGATTGAAAATTTTGAAACTTGTTTGTTGGATAAGTTTCAATTGATTGAGAAGGTACAAATACCTAGTAGTAAGCGAGTACTTTATTTTGTTTCTAAATTATAGATGAATGAAATCCAAAAACGCATCATAAAGCTGACGCTTTATGTGTTTTTTCTGTATGTATTCTTTCTAAAAGGAATTGAGCAATTCTATTTTTTAAATGAGGGATTGTTTCGTGCATTTTTAGCTTTATTTGGATTGCTGTTAACTTGGAAAGCACCAATAAAATATAGTTTATTTTATCGACTACTGGTATTTCCAATGATTGGTGCCACAATTTTTGAGCAATTTGTAAAACCACATTGGGGACATGTGCAGCATGTGCAAGATCTCTTTTGGTTATTGTATATGTTGTTGATTATTTTGGTTACACATCAAGCCAAAGTATGGATTTTATTTGTGATCTCGATATGGGGATTTTTTGTCACTTTTGTGGATCTTCCTGCTAAATTATATGCCTCATTAACGTACTGGAATAGTTTTTCTGAAAGGAAAGAGCAATCTCCAGTGGTGGATTTGTTGCAACATCCTTATAAGGGTCAAAAAACGTATGTGATTTGTTTGGATGGGTATCCTGATTTTACGAATGAACCAACTACTTATGGAAGTACACTTTCTTCCTATTTAGTAAAAAATGGATTTAAGAAAGGGAATGCTATTTCTATTGGAGATACCCCACAAAGTGTCCCCTTTTTATTGTCGAATAAATCGTCTGACAAATTGTTTTTTGCGATCCCATTTTTCAATTACAACAGGCATATTGTCCAATTGATGAAGCAAACGCTTCAAGAGGAATCTATCCAAGTAAATGCGGTATTTAATGACTATTGGATAGCAACGTATTATTTTCAATTATTTTCCAATCCACCAGTCAATTATTATGTTCAGAAAATATTTCAGAAATTTTTTTCTGAGGCAGAAAAACCCGTTCAAACTGAATACATGAATGCGTATCATTGGAATTTATTACGACAAATGTCTACAAAAGCCAATATTCAAGTATTTCATTTCTTGACCTTTCATGGATGGGGATATGCTCAGCAGCGTAATTTAAGCTCGGAAGTTGCCTATGCAGATTTTTGGTTGAAAAAATCCATTGAAAGAATCAATCAAATCAATCCGAATGCGCATGTCATCGTCTTTTCTGACCATGGCGAGCGATTTACCAAAGGGTTCGATCGAAAAAAGGCCTTATTATATTATAAATAAAAGCCTACTCATTCGTAAAAACCTTGAAGGGAATGTGAAGTTCTGTTGATTGGATTTTCTTTTTTTGAATCAATTGAATGGCAAAGTCGATTGCGCCTTTGCCCTGGTTTTCGGCATCTTGTAGGATGGTAGCATCTAATTTTTTGGCCTGTACCGCTTTTTTTGCATCATCAATGCCATCTACGCTGACCACCACGACTTTGTCTTTTAATTTTCGATCAAGTAAGGCCTGCATAGCTCCAAGTCCCATTTCATCATTTTGCGCAAAAACTCCTTGGATTTTCGCACCGTGTAATTGAATCCAGTTTTCCATGAGCGACATCGATTTGGCGCGATCCCATTCACCTGTTTGGGTGGCCAGGATGTGAATATTAGGGTATTTTTTCAAGGCGTCTTGGGCGCCTTGGTCTCTATCTAGTTGTGCAGCTTGACCCAAGTATCCTTGGATCATCACAATGTTACCTTTTCCTTGTAATTTCTTTGCTAAAAAATCGATAGCCATGGCAGCAGATTCTTTATCATCCGAACCCACCCAGGCATCGGGTTTTTCTTTGGTGGATGAATTAACATTGATGATGGGGATACCTGCTTGTTTTGCTTTTACAACAGCTGGTGAACTTGCTTCATATTCACATGGATTCAAAATAATGGCATCTACGTGCTGATTGATAAAGTTTTCAACTTGTTCCACCTGTTTTAAGGCTGAGCGTTCAGCATCCACTACGATTAATTCCACTTTGTTTTCTTTGGCATGTTTTTCCAATGAATTGGCAACTTTCAAAATAAATTCATTTTGAAGGCTGAGCATGGAAACGCCAATTCGGATGGTGGTTGCATCGTCTTTGGATTTTTTGCCACAACCAAGGCATAGAATGGCTCCAAGCAGGAGTAAAAAGTATCTTTTTTTCATAGGTTTATTTCGAAGAATGACTGTATAAGCGATCAAACAGGACGGCTAAAATAATGATACCTCCCATGACCACTTGTTGCCAGTATGCGGATACATTTAACAAATCTAAACCATTATTGATAATTCCTATAAAAAATACACCAATAAATGTGCCTAGCATGCTACCTTTGCCGCCTTTGGTGCTAGTGCCGCCAATGATGACTGCGGCAATGGCATCCAATTCAAAGCCGAGTCCGGCATTGGGCTGACCCGTATTGATTCTAGCAGTTAATAAAACGGCCCCAATTGCGGCAAACAATCCGCTGAGTCCATATACCATGCATTTGATTTTATTGACGGAAATACCAGAAACAAAAGCTGCCATTTCATTGCCACCAATGGCTTTAATGTATCTTCCCAAAATGGAATGATCCAACAAAAATGTACTAATTAAAAAAGTAAGAATTAGTAAAATAATGGAGTATGGAATGCCAAATAAATCGCCATTCCCAATGCTATTAAAGGATTCAAGTAGTCCTGAAACGGGCTTTCCGTCACTGATCAAGAGGGCTAAACCCCTTCCAATCGTCATGCTGCCTAAGGTCACAATAAAAGGTGGTACTTTTGAGAAAACCGTAATGAGTCCATTTATGAGTCCCATCAAGGTTCCAACGAAAAGTGCAAGTAATATAGAAAGTCCAACACTTCCTGAATCTTCTTTGGCAAATAAGGCAGCCACCACACCTGATACAGCTAGAATACTTCCTAAAGAAAGGTCGATTCCGCCTGCAATAATCACAAAAGTTACACCAAAAGCAAGGATTGCATTAACCGATATTTGATTAAGTATGAGAACAAAGTTGGTCCAGGTAGGGAATTGTTCTGATTGAAATGAAAAGAAAATGCAGGTAAAAAATAAGGCGAAGAAAATGCCGCCGTATTGACTTTCTTGAATGAATGATATTATTTTTTTCATATTACTGCATGGCAAAATGAATGATTTCTTCGGGATTTAATTGTTCCTTTTGCAAAGTGGCCGTTTGTTTGCCTTTGGAGATGACGATAACACGATCACTCAAATGAATTAATTCTGGTAGGTCAGATGAGATTAAAATAATCGCCTTACCGGCAGCGATTAATTCATTCATGATAAGGTAAATTTCGTGTTTTGCATGCACATCAATACCTCTCGTGGGCTCGTCTAAAATGATGACATCGGGATTGGTTTGCAGGACTTTTGACAACACTACTTTTTGTTGATTGCCACCACTTAGATTGACTACGGCTTGCTTTTTAAACAACTGTTTAATTGCATATTTTTTAATTTCTGTTTCGGCGTTTTGTTCCTCTTTTTGTTTTTGTAAGAAGCCAAATCGTTGAAATTTGCTAAGTGAGGATAAGCTGATATTTTCTGAAATCTTGAAGTCTGGGATAAAGCCAGATTGTTTGCGATCCTCCCCTAAAAATGCAATCCCTTTTTCGATAGCATCTTTAGGTGATTTTAGTTCAACTTGTACTCCCTTAAGAAACATTTCTCCTGCTACATGCGTGTCGATACCCGCAATGGCCATTCCTATTTCTGAGCGACCCGCGCCAACGAGTCCGGCGATTCCTACTATTTCTCCTTTATGGACATTGAAATGAATATTTTGGAATTTGTTTGACCTACTGCTAAACTGATTGATAGATAATATTTCTTCTGCAATTTGACTTTTTCTTGTGGGAAAAAATTGCGGGATATCTCTGCCAACCATTTGGCTAAGAAGTTCTTTTTGTGTGATTTCTTGTAAGAGATTAGTGGAGATTAATTTCCCATCTCGTAATATGGAAATTTTATCAGCTAATTGATAAATTTCTTGCATTTTATGGGAAATGAAAACAATTCCTACATCTTGATTTTTTAGTTTATCTATGATTTTAGTAAACAAGATTAATTCCTTTTCTGAAAGAGAAGAGGTTGGTTCATCCATTAAAATTAATTGGGCATTTTTTGAAACGGCCCGAATGATTTCAATAAATTGTTGGTTGGCAATGGAGAGGTTTTTTACTAGCTCATTGGGATGGATTTCGCATTCAAATTCTTGAAAAAGTGAAATGCATTTTTCACGCATTTCTTTTTTTCGTTTCCAGGGTAATTTTGAAAAGCTAAATTCTTGTCCCAGAAAGATATTTTCTTCAACGGTTAATTCAGGAACTAACATAAGTTCTTGATGAACCATGGCTACGTTTCTAGATTCATAAAAAATCACCTCACCCTGAGAAGGGGAGGTGATTCCAAAAATAGTTTTTAATAAAGTTGATTTTCCTGCACCATTTTCGCCTAAGATGGCATGCACTTCTCCTGCATAAAAATCCAGGACAATTTGTTGCAAGACGGTAATCGAGTGATAAGCTACTGAAACATCTTTTAGCGAGACCAATTTACGCCCGTGTCTTTCCATTGTCTTTGGTTGGCTGATTCAATAACTGCTTCACACACTTTTTGGGTTTCTAAAGCATCTCTAAAAGTTGGTGAACATGCTTGTTTCTTTTCAAGGGATAATAAAAAATCTGCCACTTGATGTACAAAACTGTGTTCATAACCAATACTTAAACCGGGTACCCACCATTTATCCATATACGGTTGGTCGCCATCTGTTACCAAAATTGATTTCCAGCCTCTAACGATTGAATCATCCGAATGATCGAACATTTCAAGGTAATTTAATTCATGTAAATCCCAACGCAAAGAGGCATGTTCACCATTGATTTCAAAGGTATAAAGTGCCTTGTGTCCACGTGCATAACGTGTAGATTCAAAAAGTCCAAGGGAACCATTATCAAAGTGGCAATGGAAGAGACAGGCATCGTCGATGCCTACTTTTTGTTTTTCTCCGGTAGCGGCATGTGTTCTTTCTTTGACAAAGGTTTCTGTTAAGGCAGAAACATCTTTAATGCCCCCATTTAACCACATGGCGGTATCAATACAGTGCGCAAGCAAATCGCCAGTAACACCTGATCCAGCAGCTTCTACATCTAAACGCCAAGTACCTGCACCACCTTGTGGTACATCTGGACTGATGGTCCAGTCTTGCAAGAAATTGGCACGATAATGGAAGATTCTTCCTAATTTACCGGAGTCGATGATTTGTTTGGCAAGCGTTACGGCAGGTAGTCTACGGTAATTATACCAAACGGTATTTTGAACTCCTGCAGCTTCAATGGCCTTCACCATGGCTTCACCTTCTTCCAGGTTTCTAGAGAGCGGTTTTTCGCAAAGAATCATTTTCCCTGCTTTGGCTGCAGCGATTGCGATTTCAGCATGCGTATCATTTGGGGTACAAATATCTACTGCATCGATATCATCTCTTGCAATTAAGGCTTTCCAATCTGTTTCATAAGA
Organism: Bacteroidota bacterium; assembly: GCA_041180785.1. Classification (GTDB taxonomy): domain Bacteria; phylum Bacteroidota; class Bacteroidia; order Cytophagales; family Spirosomataceae; genus Sandaracinomonas. The sequence continues at coordinate 10,733 of JBEGQV010000011.1, forward strand.
TGCGTATCCCCATTGTTCAGCAAAGGCTTTTACTTTTTCTTCGTTTCTAGAGCATACAGCTTGTAATACAGGTTTGTATTCAAGACTTGGAAAGAAATTTTGAATTCTATTATATCCATTGGAGTGGGTTCTTCCCATGAAGCCCGTTCCGATTAATCCGATTCTAAGTGTTTTCATTGGTCAATAATTTTAATGATTTAGCTCCAACCGTGTGCGTTTCGAACTTTGATTAACATGGCTAAAATGTCGTTCCAAGTTTCTTGTTTCATCATGACTTCATTGGAGAACATACATCCATCCCAGCAAATATGTTGAAAGGCTTTTGTCAATTCACCTTTTTCGTCTCTTAGCCACAATCCAGCATCTTCTACTACGTTTAATTTTCCGTTAGGATCATTTGCCTGACAGTGTCTTCCTGTTTTGTCGTGAGAACCTGTTCCATGTACGGTTCCGTCGTTTTGTGCCACATGGAAATCAATGGTCCATGGACGTAAGGCTGCCGTAACTACTTTTAATGCATCAACCATTACCGAACGATCTTTCCAATCGTAATTCTCAGGTAATAAACGATGCTCTGGTGCATTGTATCCCATGGTATACAGGAGTGTATGCGACATATCTGCTTGGAAACCAATGTTCGGACGGTCAACAGCTTCTAGTGTTTGCACCATGTGTTTCCATGAGTGCATACCTCCCCAGCAAATTTCCCCTTCTGCAGCTAATTTTTCGCCATAGTCTGCCGCAATATCACATGCACGTTGAAAGGTTTCAACGATTTTTTTGTTATTTCCAGCGGGATCTTTTGCCCAATCTGAAACACCTGCGGCCGTATCGATACGAATGACCCCACTTGGACGCATGCCAATTTCTCTCCAATAGGCACCCACTTCGCATGATTTTTTTACCATGTCGACAAAAGTATCTCGAGCTGCTTGGTCGCCCATGGCACTTCCCGCCCAAATTGGTGCTACCAAAGAACCGATTTTTAGGTCATAGGATGCAATTTTGTCTGCCAAAGCTTTAGCACCTTCTTTGCCACTGTTGATATCAAAATGTGGGTCCAATAAACCAAGATCTACGCCATCAAATTTTATGCCATCCACCTCTGCCTTTGCAGTCATTTGAAGCATTTGATCTAAGGAAATAACTGGTTCCGAATCGGGGCCTTTTCCCACAAGTCCTGGCCATGTGGCATTATGTATTTTTGGAAAATTATTCATAGTATGATGATTTAAGGTTTTACAATTTTAAATCTGGATTTTTAGGTCCAAAGTGTTTTAACATCACAATCGGATCTGTTGAGGAATGATTTGTGATTTTAACACCTTCATTTGCTGCTTTTTCTGTTACAAAAAATTCATCATTGGTTAATTGTCCATAACGAATCAATGCTGGAGTTTCAACATTCCATACACCCATTGTACCGTGACCCTGCATCATGATTAATCCATAAGCAGCCGCATCTTTGATGGTTACTGTTTGTCCTGGGAATACGGTTAATTCTTTTGCGCTGAAGGCATCGGAACGATAACAGATCCACTTTTCACTGTAGCCTTGACTCGCCATTTCTTTTTCGTCTTTAACCGGTATAGGTTCCATGAAACGCGTCTCCAATAAATTTGGATTGGTATTTAGGTCCCAATCAATAACTTCCATCAATTGGTCGTAATTGCCAATTTCTTCTTTTGGTGTACCGTTCCACAATAATTCTTCTGGAATCACTGCTTCGTTCACCAAGGATTGGTACATGGCAAAGACGTCGGATGCTTTTTGTGGCTCATACGTACACATACTTCCTGGGGCATGTAACATCCCTGGAGGAACATCCCATCCTGTACCTGGAATTAATGGAAAGGCTTGCGAATACATGGTGATTTTATTATCACCTTTGGTAAAGTTCATTAAGCACTCTTTGATTTGTTCTTTCGTTGTTCCTGGTGCAATACCGAAGAAGGTATATGGGAAATCACCCCCATGGTTATTCAATTGTGGAGGGAAGTAATAGGCTTCTGGTTTCCCTAGTTGTCCAATTTTTGCCGCATGCTCATCGTTGTGATGGATGTGGTGAGGAAGTGGACCCATGTTGTCAAAGAATTTTGAATACATGGGCCAAGATTTATATTCATTCCAAAGTCGATCGCCAATAATATCAGCGCCTACTTCTTCAATCATATCTTTTAATAACACTTGTTGTTCTTTGCCACCCTCTGAATAGACCACAAAGCTCAATCCTTCATGCTCGCCTGTCAAGGGTCCATTTTTTGCAGGAGTTGTGGAAGAAAGCCATCTTTCATCGATTCCACCCCGCACGCCACCTAGCACATAGTAATCGTCTGGATGTAATTTAATTCTTCTTCCTGGTACACAAAAGGAACGAGGCACCCACGTTGGTGCAAGGCGTAAAATACCTTTTCCCTGTTCAATAATTTTCGAATAAACACTCATAGTTATCTATTTTTAAGGCTAATTGTAATTTAAATATTTTTAATGATTTTCAGTTCTAATTGTATTTTTTTTATTTCATTGGGTTGTAAAAAAGTCAAAGTTCCTTCTTCTCTGGCTTTCTTTTGACCATTTAGGGGATTGTTGGAGGGTTCAATTCCCATCACATATTCCTTTTTAGCAAAATGTTGCCAATTGATCAGGTAAGGTAATTCTTTTTTATCCCAAGACAAGTTAATCCCAAGCATGCGCTTGGGATTCCAAAGCGATGCATTCGCTTTGGAATTTTTGTTGTTCGACATATCAACCACCACCACAGATTCCCCAGTGCCTGCATGTAGGTCTGAAGGATTTGGTACCGTAGTTAGGTCCTTTGGATTTTCTAAGAATTTTGGATCAGATTTTACGTAATGTTCACCTTCATAAATAATCTGACTTCCTTGATCAAGTAGGGGATACCCAAAATTGAAATGGTATAAAATCATAAATGGGACGGCTTGGTTGCCTTCATTGACAATTTCATCATCTATTTTCAAGGATGGATTTCCAATCGTTCCTGAAATTGTTCGTTTGAGTGTTAGGCAGGGGCCAAAAATTTTGTGTTGACGGATGAGTCCCGTGATGGAAAATGATAAATCACCAGTCAAAACATTGGGTTGTTGGATGGAAATGATTTCTGCTGGTAAATTAGAAAATTGTCCATGAATCCCTCGTTCTCCATATTCATCAGTTTCTGGTCCACCCACATGATCAAGTCCACAAGTTGTTAATAATCCACCCCCAAAAGTGCGCAACCAACTTAGGCCTTTGTCGGTTAATAATTGTGGTTTGACAATCCCAACATGAGCGATCCAAGCAAGATTACAGTCATTATAAATGGCCTCTGCGATGTCCATTCCTCGGTCGATGACCACCTTGTAGCGTAGTCCGCTTCCGGTGTCAATCCATGCAATGCGAACACCAGCTCCTGCACCATTATCTAAAATAGAGGTTTCGATACCTCCTAATTGTTTGTGATTTCCTACTTTGTTTTGGTAATTCATCTTGGGAAAAAGGGGTTTAAACATTTGTTTAAACCCCGTGATTTTTACTTTTTAAATACGGCATTATCAGGATTTCCACCTGCCATTAAGTAGGCCATTAAATCTTTTAATTCTTCAGCACTTAATGAGTTGATCAAGCTAGGTAACATCATGGAAACATTCGAGTATTTTACCGAACGAAC
>JBEGQV010000012.1:0-3831 GCA_041180785.1 Bacteroidota bacterium
TATCCCTTTTCTTGGTGACGATGAATTCGAATTTTAGCTCATCCCATAGATTAAAACAATATTCAGCCACTTGAGGAGGGAAGTGGTCAAGAAAGGATGCTATTTTTCTGTTTTTATCCATTTTTAGCCATAAAAAAAGTCCTTCGCATGCGAAGGACTTTTTTTTGTGAGTTTGCTAAAATTATTTCTTAGCAGTGTCAGCAGCAGCAGCAGTGTCAGCAGCAGCAGTATCTACTGGTGCAGCAGCAGCAGTATCAGTTGCAACTGTATCAGCAGCAGCTTCAGTTTTTTTCTCACCACAAGATGCTAAAGTTACCATACCAGCAACGAAAGCTAAAGCGAATACTTTTTTCATTTTTTGTAATATTTTAAGGTTTGAGCTACAAATCTACGTGTTAATTTTTTAATTGCAAACAATCTGCTATTTTTTTTAAGATTTTTTTAAGATTTGAGGATGATTTTGCGATAATTGCTCTTTAATTCGCTGTAGTGAGGTTTTAGTTATTAAAAAAATTAAGATTAATTTAATAGTTGGGCGTATCAAAGAATCTATTTACTTGATTAAGTCCTTAAATCGGTCGTAAAATCCACTGCTTTTGAATGTAAATGTTTTGTGTAAAACATAGTTTGAGACAAAACTAAATCCCATACCATTCAAGGTCGTACCAATCTGTGTCACATTCACTTTCTTGAACGAATAAGGTATTTGTATGAATAAATCTTGGTAACTAGCTTGAATGAAATAGTATGGTAAAATGCTGAATCCCCAAGTTACAAACCCGGAAAATGTTGCAACCATCATGAATTTGATCATCTCTCTGCGTGTTTGCTGGGATTGTCTGGCATCAAAGGCAAACAACTTCGTCATGATGAAACCGGCGATTAAGGAAATGAAATAGGCTGGTAAAATGGTCTTCTCATAGGCTAAATGAAACCAATCTTTTAAGAGGCCTCCAGCTAATAATTGAATCAATGCACCCGTTCCCGCAATTAAAAAATAGGCGATTAAATCTTTGCGATTAAAGAGTTTAGATTCTTTCCTCAATTAGAATAGGCTTTTTACAATATTTGGGAATAGTCCTAATACCAATGTTCCTAATGTCGTTAGACCTAAAGCAATTTGGTAAAGTAAGCTAATTTCAATTTTCTGAATATCACCTTGTTTGAAGTATACAGCGATAATTCCTTTGAAATAATAATAAATTCCTACTGCAGACATCAATATTGCTAACACGACAGGATAGACGATATTTCGACTAAATGTATCTGAGAACACGAAGAATTTCCCCCAAAAACCTGCTGTTAATGGAATTCCTGCTAACGATAACATAGCTACGGTAAAACAAAATGCCAAATAAGGATTGGCTTTTGCTAAGCCTTCAAACGATTGAAAATGATCCGGTTTTTCTACTCGACCTGTTTGATGCTCAGAAACTAATTTGAATACAGCAAAGGCAGTTAAGGTTGCCAAGGTATAGGCTAACGAGTAGAACAGGATGGTGGAGTTAGAGCTTTCTTGACGGGCTGATACGGTCATCAACATATATCCTGCATGTGAAATACTGGAATAGGCCAGCATTCGCTTAATGCTTTGTTGGTATACAGCCGTGATATTTCCGATTGCTAACGTCAACATACTTATAAAGTAAACAGGCATAACCCATGTACTGTAAAGGCCACCAAATATTCCGGCAAAAATATGATATATCGCTGCAAATCCAGCTGTTTTTACGACTGTCGACATATACATCGTAAAGATGGTGGGCGCTCCATCATATACATCCGGAGTCCAAAAGTGGAAAGGGGCAGCCGATACTTTGAACAATAGGCCCACGAGCATTAACAATACACCCGCATATAAAAACGAGGGCATGGATTCGGGTGCTGTCGATGCGATAACCGTAGCCATGTTCGAAATATAAAACGATCTAGTTGCTCCGTAAACCAAGGTCATTCCAAATAACAAAATACCGGTCGCAAAGGAACCCATCAAGAAATACTTGATAGCCGCTTCATTGGATCGAAGATTACGCTTATCAGAACCGGTTAATACATACATGGCCACGGATAGTATTTCCAGCCCGACGAATAACATCATAAGGTGATCGAAAGAAACCATAATGATGGCTCCCACAGTCGAAAACAACAGAATGGCATAATATTCCGCTGGATGTGTATGTTCGTCATCCTGACCAAAGGCATTGGAGAATGCTACGACAAAAAAAGCAGCTAGTTGAATAATGATGCTAAAATTAATCGAAGTGTTGTTGGTGCGGAACATATTCCCAAACCACAAAAATTCATGATTCCAGTCCATCAAGGAAATCCCCATTCCTATGGCAAGGAATAGCAGGGTGATTTGTTGGATCATTTTACGCGATAACCAAAAACCTAAAAATAGATTAGAGATTCCAAATAATGATAAAGCAATGATAGCTGTCATAATTCTGCTTGGCTGTTATTTTAATTTCCGCTTAATTTAGAAGCGCAACAAGTTTTTCTACACTAGCGGCACTGAATGATAATACATATTGTGGGAATAATCCTCCGATTAGCACCAAGATGATCAATGGAATAAGGACTAATTTTTCCCCCAATACCAAATCTTCGAATGTTTTAGTCACTTTGGATACGTTCCCAAAAATAGATTTCTGAATGAGTCGCAAGGTGTATACTGCACCCAAAATAATGGTGATTCCTGAGATGATTCCTAAATACATTTCTTGATCGAATACACTCTTTAAGAGTAAAAACTCCCCAATAAATCCATTTGTTAATGGCAAGGCAACTGAACCGAGACTTAATACTATAAATGCTACAGTTAGTACATAGGATGATTGGGTGATTCCACCCAATTGAGCCAATTCACGGGTTTTAGTTCGGCGCTCAATTACTTCAATGATAAAGAACAAACCCACTAAATTAATACCATGCGATAGCATTTGGTAAAGAGCTCCTTGAATACCATCTACACTCTGAGTCATGATTCCTGCGGCCATTAATCCAACGTGTGCAAAAGAAGAATAGGCTAATAAGCGCTTCGCATCTTTTTGTTGGATCGCAATGACTGAACCGTATATAATCCCGATGATGGATAACACGGATACAGTCAAACCCCATTGGGTAATTCCCAACGGAAACATTGGAATAACTAAACGAATCATACCATAGGTACCCATTTTCAACATGATACCACCTAATAACATGCTACCTTGCACGGGAGATGTCGTGTAGGTATCTGGTTGCCAAGTATGGAACGGGAATACCGGCATCTTGATGGCAAAGGCGATAAAAAATGCTAAAAACAAAAAGCCCTGGTGTTCTGCACTCAAATTACGTGCCGTTAAATACAGGGTTTCGATGTCAGCTGAATGCGTTTCCCCCGGTGTACGTAAGTAGACATAGATTAACGCAATCAATAAAAATAACGAACCAAACAAGGTGTATACGAAGAACTTGAACGTGATGGCTGTTCTGTTTTCCCCACCATATTGCGCTGCTAAGAAGTAAATCGGTAGAAGAGATGCTTCAAAGAAGAAGTAAAACAAGAAGGCGTCTTTGGCTAAAAATGCGCCAAGAAGGGCCGATTGCATGCTTAAGATTAAACCTAAGTACGATGCGTTTTCTGATTTATCCGAATTCGTTGTGGACCCAATAATAAATGGAATTAAGAGTCCAGTTAATCCAATCAAAACTCCGTTGATGCCATCAATCCAAAGCGTGAAACTGATGCCCGCTTCCGGTAACCAAGCTTGAGAAAATTGGATTGATTCAGTGCCTAAAGCGTATGCAATAGCAATTGCTTCAATAATGGAACCTGCTAGAGCGATA
>JBEGQV010000013.1:0-5488 GCA_041180785.1 Bacteroidota bacterium
AATACGTATGAAGTGTTTTGGACTTCAGATTTTGATTCATTTATGCATAAAATGAAAAAGCAACATGATAAATTCTGGACACCAGAACGAATGCAAAAAGCAAAAAAATTAAATTTGGATCAGAATCAAGTAGGAACTTTGGCCTCTATCGTAGAAGGCGAAAGTAAAAAATCAGATGAGCAGTCAAGAATTGCTGGGGTCTATTGGAATCGATTACAACAACAAATGCCCTTACAAGCAGACCCTACTGTAGTGTTTGCTTGGAAAGATTTTACAATTAAAAGAGTAACAGGAAAATATACAAACATTAATTCTCCTTACAATACTTACCGTGTAATTGGATTACCGCCTGGACCAATTTCTATCCCGAATCCACAAGTAATTGATAAGGTATTACATTTAGAAAAACATCATTATTTATACTTCTGTGCCAAGGAAGATTTTTCAGGATATCATTCATTTGCAGTTGATTATGCTTCACATTTGAAAAATGCCGCTGCCTATCAAAAAGCTTTAGATCAAAACCATATTCAATAATGTTAGCCTTTGAAATTCAATATCGCGTTTGTTATGCCGATACAGATAAAATGGGTTTTATGTATTATGGAAATTATGCGCGATTGTATGAAATTGCCCGTGTGGAGATGCTTCGTAGTTTAGGTGTATCTTACAAAGCTTTAGAAGATGCTGGCATTGGTTTACCTGTTTATGAAAATTATTCAAAATATCATCAACCAGCAAAATATGACGATTTATTGACAATTAAATGCCAAATCAAACAAATGCCATCAGTTCGGATAACATTTGATTATTCAATATTCAATGAGTCAGTGGATTTAATTCATGAAGGAAAAACAACGCTTGTTTTTATGAATATGGAATTACAAAAAGTCATTAAGGTTCCTTCTGAAATATTAAAGGCTATCGAAAACAACTTGGAATGAAAAGGAAAAAATTACTTCATGAATTCAAATTGTTTTGGAAGGAATTAGAAGAACATTATATTTTCTTTCGAATTGTGCGCATTCTTTATAGTAAACTATTTTTAATTGATATCGATGTTCGTGCGGCGGCTGTTGCTTATAATTTTACTCTAGCAGTATTTCCAACAATCATCTTTTTATTTTCATTATTACCTTACTTACCTATAGAACACTTTGATCAAAAGGTAATTGGATTTTTGAAATCAACGGTGCCACCTAATTTGCGTGGGGATATGATTTCTTTGGTTTTAGAAATTATTACCCAAAAAAGGGGTGGAGTACTTTCATTTGGTTTTATTTTGGCTTTATATGCCAGTACGAGTGGAATTATGGCACTTATAAAATCATTTAATCTAACTTACCGAACAAATGAGAATAGAGGTTGGATCAAAGAACGTATCATTGCCATTGGTCTAAACTTTTTGTTAACCTTTGTTCTTATTATCGCTATTTTAGTATTTATTGTGGGTAATTTTATTGTAAAATATTTGGCGTCAAAACATATTATTGATTTTGATTTCACCTATTATTTACTGACATCCATTACGTATTTCGTTACTTTTTCTGTCTTCTTTTTTACAATATCTATCATTTATTATTACGCTCCGGCAATTCATAAACGTTGGAAATTTTTTAATACAGGTTCAATAACAGCATCCATTTTGACCATTTTAGTAACTAATTTATTCTCTTATTATTTAGTAAATTTTGCTACTTATCATAAAGTATATGGATCCATCGGTTCATTAATTGCATTGATGGCCTGGTTATATTTTGTTGCGTTGATTTTAATCGTAGGATTTGAAATTAATGCAAGTATTGATCAGGTGAAGGAAGAGGATAAAGAAGATGTTTTATTAGATGAATATTTTCAAAATAGAACATGGAAATCATAAAAATTTACGAGAAAAATAATCGGGAAGAGGTCTTTCAAAAAATTGTTGGGGCATTGGAAAATAATGCGGTCATTATTTACCCAACTGATACAATGTATGCAGTAGGTTGTTCGATCAAATCTGTGGCTGGTGTGAATCGAATTTGCGAATTAAAAAATGTCAAAGCTAATAAAAATAGATTTGCCTTTATTTGTCCAGATTTAAGTAATATTTCACATTATGCAAAGGTTTCAAACCTTGCCTTTAAAATATTAAAAAAGTATTTACCTGGGCCATATACGTTTATCCTGCCTGCCAGTTCTGAGGTTCCAAATATATTAGTTCAAGGAAAAAAAACGGTAGGTGTTCGTATACCTGATTATCAACCAATATTAGATATTGTAGAACGATTAGGTGTTCCTTTGTTAACTACCACATTGCCATATGAAAATATTGATATTGAATATTTTACCGATCCTGAATTGATTGCTGAAAAATATGGTCATCAGGTTGATTACCTTCTTGATGGTGGAATTGGGGGCTTTCAGCCTTCTTCGGTAATTGAAATTGAAGAGGATGAATTTAATGTTATTCGAGAAGGCAGTGGGGATTGCACTGAATTTTTTTAATCCCACTTTATATTCAATTTTTCAGGCCGAGCATGTTTCCATCTGCGGTGCGACCATAAATATTGTTCCGGATACTTATTAACAGAATCTTCTAATTTTTTTGCAAATCGTTGAATGATTTCTCCTTTCGGAATTTTTTCAAAAGGTAAATCTGCTAATAATTCATATTTCATTTCATAATAACCACGTTTTTTGCGGATTAATTCAACATAAAATACAGGGTATTGATATTCTCTAGCAAATCTTTCAACACCTGTGAAAAAGGCTGTATCTTGGTTTAAAAAAGATGTCCAAAAGGCACTGTCTGGTTTTTGTGGTGCTTGATCAGATAATAAACATACAGCTCGCGGAATGGATCTTCTGTCTCTAGTTAAAATAACAGATTCTCTTTTTTCTAGTAAATGTATACCAGCAAATTTTGTTCGAACATCATAGGTAAATTGGTTGAATGCTTTATTGCTTAATTTTTGATAAATAATATCATTTGTATAGTTCGTAAAGGCTAATCGGTGGATCGCCCATTCCCAATTTCCCTGATGTCCTGCTACTAAAATAACGGGTTGTTGTAAGTTTAATTTTTTCTGTACTTCTTCATCTCCAATAATTGTTACTCGTTTTAAAATTTGAGCTTTTGTAATGGTATATCCTTTTACAAACTCAATAAAAATATCAGCAAAATAGCCATAGAAATTATTTCTAAGGATTTTAATTTCACTTTCGGTTTTATCAGGGAAGCTATTTCGTAAATTTGATTCAATAACTTTTTTGCGATAATTAAACAAATGGCATAAGATGAATTTTGCAAAATTTGAAATTAAATATAATACCGACAACGGGAGTTGACTTAAAATTTTAATCAATACAATCATCTAATTTGTTTTTAATTATAGTAGAATTACAAATATCCACTTTATTTTTGTGAATGCATATTGAAATTCATTATTTACCAAGTATTCAGTACATCTCTTTGTTGTTAAAGCAGGAAAAAGTTTGTTTTGAAGTCTTTGAAAATTACCCTAAACAAACCTACCGAAATAGGGCAAAGATATTAACTTCAAATGGAGTAGAAAATATAATTGTACCCACTATGCATCAATCGGGTCATAAAATATTTACAAAAGATGTTCGTATCGATTATTCGCAAAATTGGCAGAAGCAACATCTGGGAGCCTTACAAGCAGCTTATGGGAAATCCGCTTTTTATGAATATTTTATGCCTTTATTTTTGGAAGTGTATCAAAAAAAATCAAAATTTTTGTTAGATTTAAATATTGATCTTTTATTGACAATTTTTAAAATAGTAGGTAAAAGAGTTGATTTTTGCTATTCTGATACCTTTGAATCGGATGGAGCCAATTGGTTCAATCGGATAACACCTAAAAAAGAGCTAATAGTTAAGCATATATTTAACTATCGACAGTGTTTTGGCACAGAATTTGTAGGTGATTTATCCGTTATCGATTTGTTAATGAATGAAGGAAGGGATGCAGTTTCAATTTTATCAAGAATTGAATTTGAACATTTTTAGTAAGTCTGTTGTTTTGAATAAAAATAATTAAAAATATGGAAGCCAAATTTTCCAACAAAGTAAAAGATGTGATATCCTACGCTCGAGAAGAAGCGTTGAGATTAGGGCATGATTATATTGGGACAGAACATCTAATGTTAGGAATGATTAGAGATGGAGCAGGTCCAGGTATTAATTTATTATTGCGTACAGGTGTTTCATTGGAGCAATTAAAACAAAATATCGAAAATTCTACAGTTTCTACTAGTAAGGGTTTGGATGAGTCAAAGCAGTTGCAAAATATTCCATTGACAAAACAGGCGGAAAAAGTACTTCGATTAACGTATTTAGAAGCTAAGTATTTTAAAACTAATCTAGTTGAAACGGATCATCTTTTGATGGCTATTTTACGTGATGAGGATAATGTGGCAACTCAAATTCTGGAAAAGTACCAAGTGTTTTATGACCAAATTAAAGAAATGGTAGAGTTTCAGTCGGAATCAAAACCAGAATTGCCTGCTGCTTCAATGGATACTGATGATAACGAGGATGATAGTCGATTATATTCTTCCAGTGCAGGTTCAGGAAGTACCTCAACAGCTAAAGCTACGGAAAAGAGTAAAACCCCAGTATTAGATAATTTTGGTAGAGATTTAACTAAAATTGCCGAGGCAGGGAAATTAGATCCAATTGTTGGTAGAGAAAAAGAGATTGAACGTGTTGCTCAGATTTTATCTCGTCGTAAAAAGAATAATCCTATTTTAATTGGAGAACCTGGAGTAGGTAAAACAGCCATAGCCGAAGGCTTGGCATTGCGTATTGTTCAAAAGAAAGTTTCTAGAGTCCTTTTCGGAAAACGAGTAGTAACACTAGATATTGCCTCATTAGTTGCAGGTACTAAATATCGTGGACAATTTGAGGAACGAATGAAGGCGGTGATGAATGAATTAGAAAAATCGACTGATGTCATTTTATTCATTGATGAATTACATACAATAGTTGGAGCAGGTGGTGCATCTGGTTCACTCGATGCCTCTAATATGTTTAAGCCAGCTTTAGCAAGAGGAGATATTCAAGTTATTGGAGCAACTACCTTAGATGAGTATCGTCAGTATATTGAAAAAGATGGTGCATTAGCTCGTCGCTTTCAAACGGTTATGGTGGATGCCACATCCGTTGAAGAAACCATTGAAATATTGCACAATATCAAAGATAAATACGAAGAACATCATCATGTAAATTATACGGAGGAAGCTATTCAGGCAGCGGTAAAATTATCTGATCGATATATATCAGATCGTTTTTTGCCTGATAAAGCCATTGATGTATTGGATGAAGTAGGTGCAAGGGTTCATATTTCTAATATCCATGTACCAGAAGATATTGTTGCTTTAGAAGGACAAATTGAAATCATCAAAAAGGAAAAAAACCAAGTGGTTAAGTCCCAGAAATATGAAGAAGCAGCTCAACTAAGAGATCGAGAAAAGAAGTTGA
>JBEGQV010000014.1:0-9269 GCA_041180785.1 Bacteroidota bacterium
GCTGAGTATGCAGAAATGAAGCGTGAATCTCGTCGTACAATTGGTACTTATAAGGACGCGAATGGTAACTTAGTTCCAACAGGTGTTATAGATGCCTTTGCGGACTCTAAATTATTTACTGCAATTGAATTAGATGGTATTAAAGTTGGTAGAACTACTGATTACCAAGATTTAATGGTGAAGCAAGGTTTCCAACAAAACCATGCCTTAGGAGTTCAAGGTGGTAATGAAAAAACTCAGTTCTCTATCAATGCTGGTTATTTTCAAGATAAAGGTATTATTGAGGGTTTAGATTTCTCTCGTTACTCAGTTCGTGTAAACGTTGATCATCAGGTTTCTAAACGTTTAAAGGTAGGTATTTCTTCTTATGGAATGTATGCGTTAACGAATGGTGCTAACCTAAATCCATATGGTTATTTAGCTTCTCAAAACCCTTTAGCACGTGCATTTGATGATTCTGGAAATTTAATTTTCCAACAAACTGATGATGCTTTATTAACAAACCCATTAAATGAGATTGTTCCTGGTGCGAAAATTGATGAAACGAAGAAATATCGTATTTTCAATAGTGTTTATGCAGAATATCAAATTGCAGATGGATTAAAATATCGTGTAAATTTTGGTCCAGATTTTACGATTTCTAGAAATGGTCGTTTCAATGGTGCATTAACAAATGATATCAAAGGTGGTAACCCAACTGCAACTACAGATAACCGTTTTGGATTTAACTATACTTTAGAGAATATCTTGACGTATAATAAGCAATGGAAAAATCACAATTTAGGGGTTACATTATTACAATCCATGCAGCGTGATAACTACGAGCAATATACGCAAAGTGTGTTAGGTGTTCCTGTTGAGACGCAAGCTTTCTACAATTTAGGAAATGCTTCTTCAATTCAAGGAATTGGTTCTAATTTGATTCAATGGACTATTGCTTCTTACATGGCTCGTGTTAACTACGATTACAAAGGAAAATACTTGTTGACAGCTACAATGCGTCGTGATGGTTCATCTCGTTTTGGTGAGAACTCTAAATGGGGTAATTTCCCTGGTTTTGCTTTAGGTTGGAATTTGCACCAAGAAGATTTCATGAAAGATTTAACTTGGTTAGATGAATTAAAGCTTCGTGCTTCTTATGCGCAAGTAGGTAACCAAGGTTTATCTCCTTATCAAACCCAAGGTTTAGAGGGAAGAACTTCTTACGCATGGAACAACACTGCAGCGTATGGATACCGTCCAAATACAATTGGTAATGCAGATTTGAAATGGGAAACTTCTACATCTCAAAATATTGGTATGGACTTCTCGATCTTAAGAGGTAGAGTATCTGGTTCATTAGAATATTATCAAACAAATACTACTGACTTGTTATTATCAGATCAATTACCAACTTCAACAGGTTTTGCGGCTGTAACACGTAACGTAGGTGAGACGCAAAATAAAGGGGTTGAGTTAAGTTTATCAACCATCAATATTGATGCAGCAAACGGATTTAAGTGGTCAACTGACTTTACTTTCTATAAAAATACGGAAGCGATCTTATCATTATATAATGGCGCTAAGGATGACGTAGGTAACCGTTGGTTTATTGGTAAGCCTTTAAATTCATATTATGATTATCAATATGCTGGAATTTGGCAAACAGCTGAAGCTGATAAAGCAAAAGCAATGGGCTTTACAGTAGGACAAATTAAAGTAGCAGATACTAATGGTGATGGTAAAATTACAGCTGATGACCGTATAATTTTAGGTTCTGATGTACCATCTTGGACAGGAGGTATCACAAACCGTTTCTCTTTCAAAGGATTCGATTTGTCATTCTTCATCTTCACTCGTCAAGGTCAAATGATTATGTCTAAGTTCCACCAAAATTCGAACTACTTACAAGGTCGTTATAACCAAATCAAGGTTGATTACTGGACACCAAATAATCCAAACGCATATTATCCTCGTCCAAACTTTAACCAAGAGTTCCCAGCATATAATACTGCTATCTCTTATTTTGATGGTTCATTCATCAAAGTTCGTAACATCAACTTTGGATATACATTCCCAGCTAAAACAGCTGCGAAGTTAGGTTTGAATTCATTACGCTTATATGCAAGTATTCAACAACCATTTATCTTCTCTGAATATCGTTCAAAGTGGAATGGAGTTGACCCGGAAACATCTAACGGTAACGTAAATAACGATGTTACTCCTGCAACGAGCGTGACTACATTTGGTTTAAATATTAAGTTTTAATTGATCGAATAATGAAAAGTTTATATATGAAAAATACACTAAAATCATTAGGATTAGCTGCAGCAGTAATGTTGGGTACATCTTCTTGTAGTGATTTGCTAAAGGAGACGGTAATATCTAATATCAGTAGTGATTATATCGCTACAACTCCTGGTTTTGTTGCAGCAACAAATGCAGCTTATACTCCTTTACGTTCTTTTTATGCAACGGAAAGAGGTTTGACGATGTCTGAATATGGTACTGATATTTACAGTGCAGGTGCTGATGGCTCGTACAAGGGATTTCATTTCTATGATTCCCAATTAACATCATCTGTAGATATTTTAGCACAACTATGGGATGAGACCTACAAAGGTATAAATACTTGTAATGCAGTAATTGATCGTGCTCCTAATGTAACTGGTATTGCAGATGCAGTTAAAGCGCAGCGTGTAGGAGAAATGAAGTACCTAAGAGCACATTATTATTTTATCCTAGTTCAACAGTTTGGACCATTAGATTTACGTTTAAAAGAAACTACTGGACCAACAAAAACTGCTACTAGAACTCCTGAAAAAGATGTCTACAAGCAAATTGAGTCCGATTTATTAGCTGCAATTCCTGTGTTGGAAAATAAAAAGGCTTCTGCAGATTATGGTCGTGCAACAAAAGCTGCTGCAGAAAATTTGTTAGCAAAGGTTTACTTAACGCGTGCATCTTCTAAATTTGCTGAGGCTACAGATTATGCAAATGCTGTTACGTATTGCACTAACGTAATTAATAACTATGGATTTAAATTATTACCTGATTTTGCTTCCGTATTTGACCAAGCTAATCAGATTAATGATGAGGTTATCTTTGCAGTTCAATATACATCTGACCCATTAACAAATGGTTTTGTAGATAACCAAGGAAATAAGTTACACTTATATTTTGGTATGCAATATGATGTGCAGCCTGGTATGCAACGTGACGTAGCAAATGGGCGTCCATTTAAGCGTTTGAAGCCAACACCTTATTTATTAAATACTGTTTTTGGAGAAAGAGTAAACGATACTCGTTACAACAAAACGTTTAAGGATACATGGTTATCTAATAAGCCTGGAACATATAACACAACGTTTGATAACTCAAAAGCTACTGTAACATTTAAAGCAAATGATACAACAATTTATATTCCTGGTGTTGAATGGACGAAAGAGCAACGTGCCAAGAAGCCATACCAAGTGTTGGTTCCTTCTTTATACAATTATGCTTTATTCCCTACATTGAAAAAGTTCTTCGATCCACTTCGTCCGGACATGACGTATGAAAATGGTAGTCGTGATTATTTTGTACACCGTTTAGCAGATACTTATCTAATGTTAGCAGAAGCTCAATTCAAATTAGGCAAGCAAGCAGAAGCTGTTGCCGCTATTAATATGGTAAGGGTTCGTGCTGCTGCTCCTGGTAAAGAAAATGCTATGAAGGTGTCAGAAGTGACAATGGATTTGATCATGGAAGAACGTGCACGTGAACTTGCAGGTGAGCAAACACGTTGGATGGATTTAAAGCGTTGGGGTAATTTACTTGAAAGAGTAAAATTATATAACTCTGATGCAGCTGCAACAATCCAAGATCGTCACTACGTTCGTCCAATTCCTCAAAAACAAGTTGATTTATCTGAAAATGGTGGTTTCCCACAAAATACAGGTTATTAATTATTAGTGATTCCTTTATTTTTCAAAATACCGAGGAGATTTTCTCGGTATTTTGCTTTTTAATTAAAAATGAAATTTATGAAAAACTTATTCTTCTTTATTTGCTTGGTAACTTCGATTACTATGTTTGCACAAAATGAAAAAGTTTCTTTCAAAGAAAACAACAAAGAGCATAAAATTGATGTGATTGTAGGAGGTAAATATTTTACAAGTTATTTCTATCCTGGTGAAGAAGTCCTTAAAAAGGCTGTTTTATTTCCAATAGTTTCAGCTCAAGGAACAACTATCACAAGAGGTTATCCAGTGACACCAAGAGCTGGAGAACGTGTTGATCATCCGCATCATGTGGGTATGTGGTTAAATTATGAAGATGTTAATGGTTTTGACTATTGGAACAATTCCAATAATATCGTTTCATCTTTACAGAATCATAAGATGGGAACGATTATACATGAGAAAATTATTTCAAAAAAGGTTGAAAATGATAAGGCTGTACTGAATGTTTCAGCTAAGTGGGTAGATAACGATGGAAAAGGAGTAGAAGTGCTGAAAGAAAATACAACTTATGTATTTTCTGGAACAAAAGATATTCGTGTAATCGATCGAATTACTTCTTTAACTGCTACAGTGGATCAGGTACTATTTAAGGACGTGAAAGATGGCATGTTTGCTATTCGTGTGGCTCGACAATTGGAAATTCCCTCAAATAAACCTGATGTATTTACTGATGCGCATGGTATAGAAACAAAAGTTCCACAAATGGATAATACAGGTGTAACTGGAAATTATGTGAGTAGTGAGGGAATTACCGGTGAGGCAGTTTGGTCGACTCGTGCAAAATGGATGAATTTAACTGGTAAAATGGATAATCATGATATCAATATAGCCATTCTTGATCATCCTAAAAATGTTTCCTATCCAAGCTATTGGCATGCCCGTGGTTATGGATTATTTGCCGTTAATCCATTAGGTGCTAAAGTGTTTTCTAATGGAAAAGAAGAATTAAATTATACCTTAAAAAAAGGTGAAATCTTAACATTTAGATATCGTACGATAGTTGCTGATAAATCCTTAACAAAACAAGAACTTGATAAATTACAAGAAGATTTTAGCAAGGAAGTTAAGTAAATAAAAAAAAGATAGTAATTTTGTTATAGGGCCTTTGGGCCCTATATTATTTGATATGAATTTACATTTTCTGGGCGCTGCCAGACAAGTTACAGGAAGTATGTTCCTGCTAGAACTTGATGACTATAAAATATTAATTGATTGCGGGACTGACATGGAAAGATCCATTGATTATTCTCAACCAATTGAATCTAATAAGTCTTTTTTCCCCTTTGAAGCTTCTTCTATTAATTTATTGGTGCTGACACATGCTCACATTGATCATACCGGAAATATTCCTATGCTTTATCGTGAAGGATTTGAGGGTCAAATTTTATGTACATCTCCAACCGCCGAATTAACTGAAATTCTCCTTTATGATTCTGCAAGTTTAAATTTGAGAAAGCTAAAAGCTGCGCAAGGGGACAGTCGTAAAAAACAAAAAAAACTCGATAATCTTTTGCGAAAAGGTGATTTATATCTGAATAAGGATGTTGATGAGGCCATTAAAAATTTTGTTTGTATTAATTTTCACCGAAAATTTCAAATTATTGACAACGTTTGGATTACCTTTATTCCAGCAGGACATTTATTAGGTGCAGCCCATGCTGTTTTTCAAATTAAAGAAGGAGATGAAACTAAATCAATTTGTTTTAGCGGTGATATTGGTCGTAAAGATTATCCATTACATGTAAATCCTGAAACAATTCCAGCGGTTGATTATTTAGTTTGTGAATCGACTTATGGTAACAGATTGCATGAAGATCAAGATTCACCAGTACATTCATTAGGTAAAATTATTAGAGAAACTTGCATTGATAAACCTGGAAGATTAATTATACCTGCTTTTTCTGTGGGTAGAACCCAAGCAGTTTTATTTACGTTGAATCAATTGATAGAAGAACATAATTTGCCTCCAATTAAAGTTTTTACAGATAGCCCACTTGGAAGGAGTTCTACAAAAATTTATAGTAAATACTTGTCGTTTTTAAATTCAGAGGCGCGTGAATTTGCTAAAGAATATGATGAATTATTCGATTTTGAAAATTTAGTGTTTCTTCAAACAGAAAAGGAAAGTGAAGCCATAAAAAATTATCGAGAACCATGTATCATTATCAGTTCCTCAGGGATGATATCAGGAGGTAGGGTAGAACAACATATCGCTAATAATATTGAAAATCAATATTGTACCATTTTATTAATTGGATATGCAGCTGAAGGAACTCTTGGTCGTGAATTGTTGAGCGGTTTAAAATCATTAAAAATTAAAACAAAGGAATATCGTGTGAATGCACAAATCCGAAAAATAGATGTTTTTTCTGGACACGCTGATCAAAATGGTTTATTGAATTTTGTAAAATCACAAAATCCTGAAAAAGTCAAGAAAATATTTCTTTCGCATGGTGAAGAACAAAGTATGTTAGATTTTAAAGAACTTTTAGGGCAAATCGGATATAATGATGTGATTTTACCTGAAAAAAATCAAATTTTTAATCTTTAGTGATACATTTGTAGTGAAAATTAGAATTTATGAAAACATTATTAGAATTTGAAAAGCCAATTGCTGAATTAGAGGACAAATTGATTGAGATGCGTAAATTGGCTATTGAAAATAATGTAGATGTTACTGAAGCGGTTAAATCATTAACAGAAAAGATCATTGAATTGAAACAGGAAACTTTCTCGAACTTAACTCGTTGGCAGAGAGTTCAGTTATCAAGACATCCAGATCGTCCATATACACTCGATTATATTGAAAAAATTTGTGCAGAATTTATCGAAGTACATGGCGATCGATCTGTAGCAGATGATAAAGCAATGGTGGGGGGATTTGGTAATATTGATGATGAATTTTCGGTAATGTTTATTGGTCAACAAAAAGGTCGCAATACCAAACAACGTCAATATCGTAATTTCGGGATGCCTAACCCAGAAGGTTATCGCAAGGCCTTGCGTTTGATGAAAATGGCTGAGAAATTCAATAAACCGATTGTTTGTTTAATTGATACTCCTGGTGCTTTCCCTGGCTTAGAAGCAGAAGAAAGAGGACAAGGTGAAGCGATTGCACGTAATATTCGGGATATGTTTATGTTGAAGGTTCCGGTTATTTGTATTATCATTGGTGAAGGAGCTTCAGGTGGCGCATTAGGTATTGCTGTAGGAGATAAGGTGTTAATGATGGAAAATACGTGGTATTCGGTTATTTCTCCAGAATCTTGTTCATCTATTTTGTGGAGAAGCTGGAATTATAAAGAACAAGCAGCTGAAGCCTTAAAATTAACTGCAACGGATATGCTACAAAATGGTTTGATTGATGGAATTATCCCTGAACCTCTAGGTGGTGCTCATTTAAATCATGATGAAGCTGCTTCTATTTTAAAGGATGTAATTAAAAAAGAGTTGAAATCTCTGCAAGCAATTAATCCTCAGGTTCGTATTTTAAATCGAATTGAGAAATTCAGTAAAATGGGCGTTGTTCAAGAATAATGACTACATCTAATAAGGTTTTACTATTTGATTTAGGAAATGTTTTACTTCCAATCGATTTAGATTTAACCTATAAGGCCTTTGCAGATTACTCTACAAAATATTCTTTTGAAGAAATAAAAAGAATGACGCATGAATTAGCATTGTGGATGCCCTATGAAAGTGGTCAGCAATCAGATGCTGAATTTAGAACGTTTTTACGGAAAGAATTATCCTTACATTGTACTGATCAAGAATTTGACAAGGCATTTAATGCATTATTATTACAATTTCCTTCAGAAGTATATGCATTTTTACAAACTTGGAAAAATCAGTTTGCTGGCTTATACTTGTTAAGTAATACGAGTAATATTCATGCAATCGATTATTTCCAATACACAGTAGGAGATGAAGGTGTCTCTATATTTCCACTTTTTGATCAGCTTTTTCTTTCCTTTGAAATGGGTCTAGTCAAACCTGATGCTGCTATTTATCAAAAAGTATCTGATACAATTAATTGTTCCTTTGATCAAATTATCTTTTTTGATGATAATCAATTTAATATTGAATCTGCTTTGCGATTAGGGCTTGATGCTCATTTAATTCAACCTAATAGATCATTAAAACAAATCAATCAAACTCTGCAAGCTTATGTTAATGAGTAATTGGCTATTTGATATTATTTTTAAATGGACGGGGTGGTCGATTCAGGGAGAGGTACCTAACTATTTAAAAAAGGCCGTTATTATCGTTTGTCCACACGCAACTTGGGTAGATTTTCCAGTTGGATTAGGAGTAAGATCGGTTTTAAAACGAAAAATCTATTTTTGGGGTAAAAAAGAATTGTTTAAACCTCCATTTGGTTGGTTGTTTAAACTGCTTGGGGGGTATCCTGTAGATCGCTCAAAACATACAAATTTAGTAGATAGTATTGTTGATATTTACCAGTCGAAAGAAGAATTTTTAGCTGCATTAGCTCCAGAAGGAACTAGGAAGAACGTTCAGGAATTAAAATCTGGATTTTATTACATCGCGCATCTTGCAAGTGTACCTATTGTGATGGTTGGTTTTGATTTTGTCAATAAAAAAGTTGTGGTAAATAATCCATTTATTCCAACTGGTGATTTTGATCATGACAAAATTGAAATTGCTAAATTTTATCAGACCATTCCTGGTGTTCAAAAGAGTTGGATTTCTAATTATTTACAAAAAGCATAGCTTTTTGAATGATTTTTTTTGCAATTCGGTCGGATGCACCCTTGTCACCTATCAATTTTTGTAAAGTTATAAAGTCTGACAATTGCTTTTTGCGAGCCTCTTGTTGGTCATCGAATAATTGTTGAATTTCAGATTCAATATGTTTAACGGTGAATTTTTCTTGAATTAATTCTGGGATTGCCAATTTATTTAAAATAATATTGACGAGTGAAATATATGTTAATTTAACGAAAAACTTTGCTAAGGTATAAAATAATATATCAGTCTTATAAACAACAATCAGTGGCGTTTTTAGTAAAGCAGTTTCTAAAGTAGCAGTTCCTGAACATACGATTGCTAATTGTGCATGAGATACAACTTGATAGGTCTGGCGATAAATGGTTGGTATCCCAGTTGCTTCAAATTCTTTTGCAAAATCTTCTATTCCAGCGATAACAAAAGGTGTATTTGGGTTATTTGCTACCAATTCTATCATTACGGGCAGGAGGGAATTGATTTCTTGTTTTCTACTTCCTGGCAAAAGCGCAATGTATTTATCAGGTAATTGATTTT
>JBEGQV010000015.1:0-2650 GCA_041180785.1 Bacteroidota bacterium
CTTTGTGAAAATGAATGAATCAGAATTTGCAACAAACGCAAGTTTTGCTAAAGATTACGAGACGAAAATAATTATTACTAAAGGAGGCGATGGATCATATTACAACAACGAGCATTTTCCAATAACCAAAAAAACAAAAGTTGATGTATCAGGAGCAGGGGATACATTTTTAGCTGCATTGGCTTTCTATTTTATAACTTCCCACGACATAAAAATAGCGATACAAAAAGCAAATGAATTAGCCTGTAAAGTGGTATCAGAAAGAGGAGTTTCGGTTATTTAAAAAATTTTTTTGGAAGTTCGGGAAGTTGTGGCGTATATTCGTGTCGCTTAATCTGAATTTAATGAAATCAATTAAAAACATATTTCAAGATACTGGCTCGTCCTTTGATGTTTCCTTCTCTTCATTGAGTTCGGATTAAGCAGCGTCATTGGCGAGCCAACTTAATTTTTATTTTATGCCAACCAAAAAGTCTTTATTAATCTCGCCATGCGAAGATCAAGAAGAAGTTTCTATTTACAGCACATTTGATGACTGTATAATATTCGAATCAACGCATAATGAATACCCTGTTTGTATTCAAATAAAAAAAGAAGATTGGGAAGAAATAAAAAATTTTATTGATTTAGAAATTAAAAAAATGAACGAAAATGGCTAAAGATCCCGCATTTTTATTTTACCCAAACGACTGGCTTGGGGGTACTTTAGGTATGACTTTGGAACAAAAAGGAGCCTATATTGAGCTTCTAATGTTGCAATTTAATAGAGGTCATATGACCAATGATATGATAGCTCACGTGTTAGGTCAAGAGGGAGGTCGAATTTTTGGTCAAATTAGGAACAAATTTCAAGTTGACGAAAATGGCAACTATTTTAATGCCCGACTTGAAGAGGAACAAAACAAGCGTAAGTCATTCGTAGCCAGTAGGAAAAACAATAAAGAGGGCAAAAATCAATACACAAAAAAAGAAGGTCATATGAGAGGTCAAATGACCTCACATATGGAAAATGAAAATGAAAATAGAAATATAAGTGAATATAGAGATAGGAATAGGGGGTACGGGGGAAAAGGAAAGAGGGCTGCAACTTTTATCGATTTGGAAAAAAACCGAGCTTGTTTTTCGGAAGATGGAACACGTTGGCAAGAACTTGGGGTAGAACAGCGCAAGCTTCTGGAAAATCAAGAACTGAAATACTACGAAATTTTTGAAGGTGAAATTTTTTAAAAACTGAAAATGTATTACGACCAACTTACCAAACTTGGAATTAGGCTTCGGAAAAGAAGCGGACAAGAAAAAACAACTTGCCCACAATGCTCTGCTGGGAGAAAAAAGAAAACCGATCCTTGCCTTTCCGTAAACATTTCTCAAGGGGATTACAACTGCCACAACTGCGGATGGATGGGCAATGTGAGGACTTTTGTTAAAAGCGAATCAGTTAAAAAATTTGCAAAGCCTAGTCCTGAAATGCTGAAAAATGCAGAGTTGAATGACAGAGTAAAAAATTATTTTTTAGGTCGGGGAATAGGTGAGAATACTCTGCAAAAGTTTTTTATTCATGGCAAGGAAGAGTGGATGCCACAGTCACAGCAGAAAGAGCGCTGTATCGTCTTCCCATACATTCGCGACAACGAAATCGTAAATGCAAAGTACCGCGATGGGAAAAAGGGTTTCAAGCTTGTGAAGGATGCTGAATTGATTTTTTTCGGGATGCAAACGCTCCAAGGACGTAGGTGTGCAATCATCGTGGAAGGCGAAATTGATGCCCTATCCGCATACGAGGTTGGGTTTGCTCAGGACTACGAACCGATTTGTAACGAGGACGGGGAAGTTGTGGAACACGAACTTGGAAGATTTGCAGTTCTTTCGGTTCCAAACGGAGCGAGCAAAGGAAACCAGCGGATGGAATATCTCGACAACTGCGCCGAGTACTTGGAACTGGTCGAAGAGTTCATCATCGCGACCGACAACGACGCGCCCGGTCAATCCCTTCGGGATGAGCTAATCCGGCGTTTAGGGGTTGAAAAGTGCAGAACAGTTAGGTGGGAAATCCTAAAATCGCACCAGACGCACGGAAACGGCCCAAAAATCGCACCAAAAGACTTTAATGAGGTATTATGCCATTTTGGAAAAGATGCCCTTAAATCGCTTGTATTGAGTTCGCAGGAAGTTCCGGTGGATGGGATATTTTATGTCGAAGATATTTTTTCAACGATGTTGGAGAACTTTGAAAGGGGTGTGCAAGTGGCTCCTCCGACACAAATTGATGTTCTTGATGAATACTTTAGATGGAAGAAAGGAGACATAAATTTATGCACGGGTTATGCTAACGCGGGTAAGTCTACTTTTATGCTTCAGTTGATGCTTATTAAGAGTATTTGGGATGGATGGAAGTGGGCTGTTTTTAGTCCCGAAAATTTTCCTGCTTATGATTTTTATGATGATTTAGTAGAGATGTATGTTGGCAAGTGGAAGACTGATATGAAGAAAGAAGAATACATAGAGGCTTGTGATTTTATTGGTCAACATATATTCTTTGTTTATCCAGAACACGAACACGATATAGAATCTGTTCATAATAAGTTTCGTTATTTAATTCTCAAGAAAGGATTAGATGGAGTAATGATTGATCCATTTAATCAACTTGATT
>JBEGQV010000016.1:0-4959 GCA_041180785.1 Bacteroidota bacterium
TGGATGAGTTGAGAAATGGAATTTTAGATAAAACTAAAATGGCTGAATTTTCAACTGAAAAATCAGAAGTTTATTTCAATCGGGGTATCGCAAAAGCAAAATCAGGTGATCCAAAACAAGCAATCGATGATTTCAATAAAGCTATTTCACTTAATCCTGTGTATGCTGAGGCTTTTTTTATGCGCGCAGTTTCAAAGTCAAATTTAGGTGAGCAACGAGCAGCTATACAAGATTGCAACAATGCCATTTTCCTACAAGCAAAATATGCCGAGGCCTACTTCCTCAGAGGTATCCTTAAAATTGCCTTATCCGACGACACCGGATGTGCCGACTTAAGTAAATCTGGAGAATTAGGATTTAGTGGCGCGTATAATGTGATTAAAGAGGTGTGTAACTAGTTCACTGGCTCACTCTGATCACTCAAATCGAAGATGCTTCACAGATTCACCAGAATTGGCTAATTCTAGCAAGGAATCTATTCCAATTTGCAGATGAAGATCGACATAATTGGTGGTTACTTTTTTATCGGACTCTTCGGTTTTTACCCCATCTGGAGTCATCGGATTATCTGAAACCAATAATAAGGCACCACGAGGGATTTTATTGACAAATCCAACCGTAAAAATAGTGGCAGTTTCCATGTCGATACCCATGGCACGAATGTCGGTCAGGTATTGCTTAAAATTTTCATCGTGTTCCCAAACACGACGATTGGTGGTATAAATAAGGCCTGTCCAATAATCTAATTCGTGTTTTTTGATCATGGAAGATACTGAGCGTTGCAATCGGAAGGAGGGCAATGCGGGAATTTCTTTTGGAATATATTCATCTGAGGTACCTTCTCCTCTCACTGCTGCAATGGGTAAAATTAAATCACCAAGCGCCAAATGTTTTTTTAATCCGCCACATTTCCCCAAAAATAATACCGCTTTTGGTTCAATGGCAGATAGAATATCCATCACAGTGGCTGCCATTGGAGAACCCATGCCAAAATTGATAATCGTGATATTTTCAAACGTGGCAGTTTGCATAGGGCGCTCCTGACCCATGATTTCAACACCAAATTTATTGGCAAACATTTCTACATAATTTTTAAAATTGGTTAGGAGAATATATTTTCCAAATCGATCAATTGGTGTACCTGTATACCGCGGCAACCAATTATTAACAATTTCTTCTTTTGTTTTCATAAAATTTTAGTTTGAGAAAAGTGTAAAAGTGAGTACTTTAGAGATTGCAAATTACGATGTCGACAAACTCAGAACTTACTTTAAATTTTCCTTCGTTTGCTTACAAGTTACAAAAATTGGAAGACAAACTGATGATTTATGATGAAGTCTGTAAAAAATTCAGGGTATTAAGTCCTGAAGAATGGGTCCGACAACATTGCTTACATTTTCTTATAAAAGAATTAAATTATCCAAGTACTTTGATTAAGCTTGAGAACACCTTTAAAATCAGTATATTAAATCGAAGAAGCGACATTTGTGTATTTGATCGAAATGGAGCATTATTTTTACTGGTCGAATGCAAAGCACCACACATACCAATTGACGACCATGTTGTATCACAAATCAGTCAATATCAATCGAAATTAAAAGCCAAATATTTGGCTTTAACGAATGGATTAACTCATCAAATTTATGAAATTGATGAGCATCAACAAGTAATTAACACCAGCAACACATTTCCTAAATTTCTATGAAAAAGACTTTTATTTTAATTTCAATTCAATTAATTGCTGTTTTTGCCTTTGGGCAAAAACAAAAATCTTCTTCTACTTTATCAAGACCCAAATTAGTAGTAGGAATTGTAGTTGATCAAATGCGTCACGACTATTTACAGAAATTTTACAATCGATATGGTGAAGGCGGTTTCAAACGCATGCTCAACCAAGGAGTAAATTGTTCCAACAACCACTATAGCTATGCACCTACTGTAACTGCGGCGGGACATGCAAGTATATACACAGGTACAACGCCTGCAGTGCATGGTATAGTTGGAAACGACTGGACAGATGTATTAACGGGCAAAAAAATGTATTGTGTAGACGATTCAACCGTAAAAACAGTCGGTACAACCGGCAAAACAGGACTCATGTCACCTAAAAATCTTTGGACGAGTACCATTACCGATCAAGTACGTTTAGCACAAAATTTCAAAAATAAAACGATTGCAATTGCCCTAAAAGACAGAGGCGCTATTTTACCTGGTGGACATACCGCCAATGGTGCCTATTGGTATGATTCAAAAGAAGGCAACTGGATTACTTCGACTTTTTACATGAATGAATTACCAGCTTGGGTAACTAAATTCAATGCAGAAAAACAGGCAGAAAACTTGACGAAAAATGGCTGGAACACGCTATACCCAATTCAAAGTTATACCCTAAGTGCTGAAGATGAAAGTACATTTGAAGGCAAAATCGCTGGCGAAAAAACCACTTCATTTCCTCACTCTTTTGCAGTAGGAAATGCTTTAGAAAGTATTCGAACAAGTCCATTTGGAAATACGATCACCAAAAACTTTGCAATTCGTTCAATTGATGAGGAGAAATTGGGACAAGGTGAGGCAACTGACTTTTTGGCGATCAGTTTTTCTTCCCCGGATTATGTAGGTCATACTTTTGGTCCACAATCCATTGAATTAGAAGACAATTATTTGCGACTAGATAAAGACATCGAAGACCTATTAAATCATTTAGACAACAAAGTTGGAAAAGGAAATTATTTGGTGTTTTTAACTGCTGACCACGCTGTGGCAGATAATCCAGGTTATTTAAATTCAAAGAAGATGCCAGGCGGTGCTTTTGATCGAACGAAGGCAATGAGTGACATAAAAAATGCCTTAAAATTGTCAGTTGGAACAGGTGATCTCATCATTGGAGAAGAAAATTCCCAGTTGTACTTAGATGGAAAGACAATAGAAAGCTTACAAATATCAAGAGAAAAAGTATTTCAAACCATTGAAAAAGTACTGTTCAAAATGGATGGATTTTCCCGCTTAATTGATTTAAAAAACATTCAAAATACTACATTGATAGAAAATTACAAAGAATTAATTAAGAATGGGTATCACCCAGCTAGAAGTGGAGATTTTATGATCTTATTAAAACCACAATGGTTTATCGGATACAAAACAGGAACCACTCATAGCACCTTGTATGCATATGATACCCATGTTCCATTATTATTTTATGGATGGAATTTGTCAGCCAAAGAAATCAACACTAAAACAAACATTAACGACATAGCTCCTACCCTTGCAAATTTGTTAAAATGTATGGAACCCACTGGGACAACTGGTCAAATAATAAAACTAAAATAATTGAACTATTTTAATGAATATTTAGTAATTTAGTCGATTAATTATAAATAAACCAAGATAACAAAAATTTATACCACATGAAAATTGCAGTTGTTGGGACCGGATATGTTGGATTAGTTACAGGAACATGTTTTGCCGAAACAGGCAACCAAGTTACCTGTGTTGATATTGATACCAAGAAGATTGAAAAAATGAAAGCGGGTGAAATTCCCATTTATGAACCAGGATTAGAAGAATTGTTTATAAGAAATTCAGAAGAGGGTCGACTTTCATTTACCACCAACCTGGCTGAAGGAATTGAGGGTGCAAAAGTTATCTTTTTAGCATTACCTACTCCTCCAGGGGAAGATGGTTCTGCTGACCTAAAATACATATTACAGGTAGCCAATGATTTAGGTCCACTTTTAAAAGACTACGCAGTAATCATTGACAAAAGTACAGTTCCTGTTGGAACTTCCGAAAAGGTACATGCAGCAATTGCAAAAAACGCTACTGTACCCTTTGATGTCGTTTCTAATCCCGAATTTTTACGTGAAGGAGTTGCAGTGGAAGATTTCATGAAACCTGACCGTGTGGTGATAGGAACAAAATCTGACAAGGCGAAAGAAGTAATGAATAAATTGTATGCTCCTTTGGTACGTCAAGGTAACCCCATCATCTTCATGGACGAGCGCTCTGCTGAAATGACAAAGTATGCCGCGAATGCATTTTTGGCAACAAAGATTACGTTTATGAACGAAATTGCTAATTTATGCGAATTAGTTGGGGCCAATGTAGATGATATCAGAAAAGGAATTGGTACTGATTCTCGTATTGGTAAACGATTCTTATTTGCAGGAATTGGGTATGGTGGAAGTTGTTTTCCAAAAGATGTGCAAGCCTTAGCAAAAACATCAAGTGAAAATAGTTACCAATTTCAGATTTTAGATGCGGTAATGAATGTCAATGAGCAGCAAAAAACCAAGTTAATTCCAACTGTTCAGGCATACTTTAATCAGGATTTAAAAGGCAAGAAAATTGCGATGTGGGGTTTAGCTTTTAAACCATATACAGATGATATTAGAGAAGCACCCGCATTGTACAACATTGATTCCTTAGTTGCTGCAGGTTGTGAAGTGCATGTGTATGATCCGGAAGCCATGAAGAATGTACAAGGTGTACTAGGTGATAAAGTAACTTATTGCAAGAATCCATACGAATGTTTACAAGATGCTGATGCCTTGTTAATCATGACCGAGTGGCCGCAATTCAGAACCCCTGATTTTGAAAAAATGGAAAGCCTTTTGAAAAATAAAATTATTTTCGATGGTCGTAATTTGTATGAGTTAGACCAAATGAAGGAATTAGGATATACGTATTTTTCGATTGGAAGAGAGAGGGTGTAGGTTATGAGTTATGGGTTATGAGTTATGGGTTATGAGTTATGAGTTATGAGTTATGAGTTATGAGTTATGGGTTATGGGTTATGAGTTATGGGTTATGGGTTTTAAGTTTTAAATACTACAGTTCTACGATTCTACAGTTCTACGATTCTACAGTTCTACGATTCTTCAGTTCTTTAGTTCTTCAGTTCTTAATTTTATATGAAAAGAATATTAATTACAGGTGGTGCGGGATTTTTGGGATCTCATT
>JBEGQV010000017.1:0-31765 GCA_041180785.1 Bacteroidota bacterium
CTGCATATGAATCTGGCACTACAAATGAAATGGTGTTTTCTGCTAATTTTAGTAATGTGTATGAACCCACTACAAAGGACTCTTTTACCTTTTTAGGTACGAATAACTATAATTACCCCATTGATAAATTTGAAATACTGAAAACCAGTTCGATTATCGGGCCAACCGGACAATCTAATTATTATTGGCCAAAACTGGGTGAACAGATTGCCTCTCAACAAAAAGTGCCAGTTTGCTTTTTCAATGTCGCTTGGGGTGGAACCTCTATCCGTAACTGGGCGGAATCTTCGAGAGGAATTGCTTCTAAAAATCCTTGGATCGATGCCTATTACCCTGTTGGATTCCCTTTTAACAACCTTAAACAGGTTATTAAGTCTTTTGCTGGAATAAATGGTGCTCGTGCCATTTTATGGCAAATAGGAGAAACAGATACGCAATTTCAATTATCGAGTACGGACTTTATTAGCTATTTTAAAGAAGTAAAATCTGCTCTTACAAATGCCACTGGATTATCTATTCCATTTATCATTGCTCAAAGTACATTTATGAGTACTTTTTCTAATGGTACGTGCTCTCCTAAATACGATAACTCCAATATGTTAACAGGCCTTACTAATTTGTGGGATCCTGCTGGGGGTGAATTTTTGACAGGGCCTAATACTGACCTCATTGAAATTCCTCGATTGGCAACAGATGTTGAATCCTGTGTGCATTTTTCTCCTAATGCCTTCAGTGCGGTTGCCTCAGCTTGGTACGATAAAATTTTCTCAAGTGTTAATGCAAATGCAAGTAAAGTTTATGGATTAAATTTCCCTCTTTTTGAAAAATTCTGTGGTGAAAACAATACCAATAAAGTAAAATTATCTAATCAAAATTTTGACATCTATCAATCGGCAAATTTACTTCAGCCGAACACTGATTTGACTTATTCAAATTTGACAGATAAGACTATTCAATTGATGTATAAATTGAATCCTAAAATTCAATTTTCCACCCCCAATATTTCAATGAAAGCCTATCCGCAAACTACTGCGCCGATCATTACTGCCAAAAGTTCGGTTAATTTTTGCCAGGGTTCTCAGGTTACCTTAGAAAGTAATCTAGAGGGTACGATATGGAACAATTCTTCAAACGCAAAGACCATCACGGTCAGTGCTGATGGTACATTTTATGGTTGGGTAAAGAATGCATTGGGTTGCCAATCCTTAAACTCTAATTCGATATCTGTTAAAGTTTTTGATAATCCCAAAGCGCCAGTAGTTACTCAGACAAGCCCTTATGTTTTATATGGTGGTATAAAAGTTTTTGATACCAATTATCATTGGCAATTCAATTCGATGGATTTGAATAAATCGGAAGTTTTCTTAAAAGTAAATCAATCCGGAACTTATAAATTATACGCCACTAAAACGTATTTACCTGATTTGACTTGTAAATCAGCCGCAACAGAATTTACATATACTTTGCCCAATGATGGTGGATTAACTGCGTATCCAAATCCTGTAGGTACTTTTGGACAAATTACCATAGAATCTATTTCTAATTTGAGCAATGCTAAATTCACTTTGGTTGATGAGTTAGGTAAACTGATCAAAGAAGGTATAATTGCTTCAAATGATGCCTTTACATTGGATGTAAATGGAATTGCAACTGGAAAATATATCCTTTTGATTTCAACTGCCGACAAAGTGAATTACACAAAACGTGTGATCATCGGAAAATAAAAAATGCTACCAGCGATGGTAGCATTTTTCTAACTTCTAACTTCTTACTTCTTTAATGCTGCTTGTAAATTTTCATCTAATGCAGCTAAGAATTCTTCAGTATATAAGTAGTGCTCTCCATGATTCACTTTGTTTCCGTGAATACAAACAGCTAAATCTTTGGTCATTTTACCAGATTCTACTGTAGCCACACATACCTTTTCTAAGGTTTGGCAGAAATGAATCAATTCTTGATTGTTATCTAATTTTCCACGGAATTCCAAACCTCTTGTCCAAGCAAAAATTGAGGCAATTGGATTCGTTGAAGTTGGTTTTCCTGCTTGGTGATCTCTGTAATGACGTGTAACAGTACCATGTGCTGCTTCTGCTTCCATTACTTTTCCGTCTGGTGTAACTAATACAGAAGTCATTAATCCTAAGGATCCAAACCCTTGAGCAACAGTATCCGACTGAACGTCTCCATCATAGTTTTTACATGCCCAAACAAAGTTACCATTCCACTTTAACGCAGATGCCACCATGTCATCAATTAAGCGGTGCTCATAAACAATACCAGCAGCTTCAAATTTAGCTTTGTAATCTGCTACATAAATTTCTTCAAAAATATCCTTGAAACGACCATCGTATTTTTTCAAGATCGTGTTCTTAGTAGATAAATATAACGGCCAGCCTTTACCTAATGCCATATTAAAACAAGAGTGAGCAAATCCACGGATTGACTCATCTGTGTTATACATCGTTAAGGCTACACCATCGCTTTTGAAATTATAAACTTCAAATGATTGTGCATCACCTCCGTCTTCTGGCGTAAAAGTAACGGTTAGTTTCCCTTTTCCTTTGGTTACAAAATCAGTTGCACGATATTGATCTCCAAATGCATGACGACCAATAACGATAGGAGCTGTCCAATTGGGTACCAAACGTGGTACATTTGCACACACAATTGGCTCTCTGAAAACTGTTCCATCCAAAATGTTACGAATTGTTCCGTTTGGCGATTTCCACATTTGCTTTAAATCAAATTCAGCAACACGTGCCTCATCTGGCGTAATTGTAGCACATTTGATTCCTACACCATATTTTTTGATTGCCTCAGCAGCCTCAATAGTAACTTGATCGTTTGTCTCATCACGATATTCAACTCCTAAATCATAATATTTGATATCAACATCAACGTAAGGTAAAATCAATTTGTCCTTGATGAATTTCCAAATAATTCGAGTCATTTCATCCCCATCAAGCTCAACAACCGGATTGGCTACTTTAATCTTTTCCATTTTGAATATATACTTTGTTAGTTTTCAAATAATGAAGTCAATCAGACCTCCTAATCTCACAAAGGTACTACTAAATCTTTTTTACTCCATTATTTTAGCCTAAATTTGAAGAATTTTTAGTGATTTTTTTTGATGGAGACGATAATCAAAATTTCTTGTAAAGACGAAAAGGGTTTGGTACATAAAATTACCGGAGTTCTCTTCGATCAAAAAGTTAACGTGACTCAAACGAATGAATTCGTTGTGGATGATTCTGAGCGATTTTTTATGCGAATCTCTTTTACCGGAAATTGTGAGGTGTCATTGGTCAAAGACAAAATAGCAAACTTATTGCCTACTGATGCCCACATTGAAATCATACCTCCTTCCAAAAAAAAGGTAGTTGTATTGGTTACAAAAGAACATCATTGCTTGGGTGACTTATTAATAAAAAATCAATTTCAAGATCTACCCTTCCAGATACAAGCTGTGATAGGAAACCACGAAATTTTAAAGCCGCTATGTGATCAATTTGCAGTCCCATTTCATGCGATACCTGCTGATGGCCTCGAGCGAGAAAAGCACGAGAACTTGCTTGCAAGGATAATTGATTCGTATCATCCTGACTTAATTGTTTTGGCTAAATACATGCGAATTCTAACGCCAAATTTTTCTAAGAAATACTTGGGGAAAATGATTAACATCCATCATTCATTTTTACCAGCATTTATTGGTGCAAATCCTTATGTGCAGGCCTTTGAACGCGGAGTCAAAATTATTGGTGCAACAGCCCATTTTGTAACGGATGATTTAGATGAGGGGCCAATTATTTGTCAAGAAGTAGTCCCTGTTAACCATACGCTTACCGCCAAGGATATGTCGAAAGCTGGAAAAGAGGTGGAAAAAATTGTGTTGTCCAAGGCATTAAAGCTTGTTTTAGAAGATCGGGTATTCATTCATCAAAATAAGACGATTTTATTTGAATAAAATATGGGTAAAAAAGCCTAAATTTGCCTTCCTTTTTAGATTTTAAAGAAATGTTTGAAAGTTTAAGTTCCAAATTGACCTCCGCAATGCGCACCCTGAAAGGGAATGGTCGTATTACTGATGTCAACGTCGCATCTACTATTAAAGAAATTCGTCGCGCCTTAATGGATGCCGACGTAAACTATAAAGTTGCTAAGGAAATTACGGATCGTATCAAAGATCAGGCAATGGGTCAAAAAATCCTTATTTCTGTTGAGCCTGGACAATTATTGGTTAAAATCGTTCATGACGAATTAACCCAATTAATGGGAGGTGAAAAACAAGAAATTAATTTAAAAGGTGATCCTGCTATTGTCCTAATTGCCGGTTTACAGGGAAGTGGTAAAACTACTTTTTCAGGAAAATTAGCGCAATACATCAAAAAATCGGGTCGTAATGTGTTATTGGTTGCTTGTGATATCTACCGTCCTGCTGCTATCGATCAATTAAAGGTTCTGGGAGAACAAGTTGGTGTGGAGGTATACGCAGAGCCTGAAAACAAAAATGCGATTTCTATTGCCGAAAATGCGCTATCCTATGCGCGAAAAATGGGTAAGAAGGTAGTGATTGTCGATACCGCCGGTCGTTTGGCAGTAGATGAGGCAATGATGGCTGAAATTGAAGCAGTTAAAAAAGCAATAAAGCCAACTGAAACCTTGTTTGTTGTTGATTCCATGACAGGTCAGGATGCTGTTAATACTGCAAAAACATTCAATGATCGATTGAATTTTGATGGAGTTGTCTTAACAAAATTAGATGGTGATTCTCGCGGTGGTGCTGCACTTTCTATTCGTCAAGTGGTTGAAAAACCAATCAAATTCATTTCAACTGGCGAAAAAATGGAAGCCCTTGATCAGTTTTATCCTGATCGTATGGCTAACCGTATTTTGGGCATGGGCGACGTGCTTTCCTTGGTAGAAAGAGCCCAACAGGCATTTGATGAGGATGAAGCCGCTCGATTAAATAAAAAGATTCGTCAAAATAATTTTACGTTTGAAGACTTTTACACGCAATTGCAACAAATCAAAAAGATGGGTAACATCAAAGATTTGATGGGCATGGTGCCAGGAATGGGCCAGGCAGTAAAAGATGTGGATATCTCGAATGATTCCTTCAAACCTATTGAAGCAATTATTCAGTCGATGACCAAGAAAGAAAAAGAAAATCCAGATATTTTAAATGCTTCCCGTAAAAATAGAATTGCAGCGGGTTCAGGAACTTCCATTCAACAAGTGAATAATTTGTTGAAACAATTTGAAGATATGCGCAAAATGATGCGGATGATGAACAAGGTCCAGGATGGCAAAATGAAAATGCCAAATCTTGGTAATATGTTTAAAAGATAAAATTAAAGCCCCGATTCGGGGCTTTTTTATTACTTTCGAATGACTGCTCCTAAATCCTTTTCAAAACCTTTCATCAATCGATCCATTGTTGAGTCAATTACTTTATCTGTCAAAGTTTGCTGATCATCTTGTAAAATAAAGGCTACTGAATAAGATTTTTTCCCTTCCCCTAAATTTTTTCCTTCATATACATCAAAAATACTGACTGACTTTAAGATATTCTTTTCGTATTGCTGGGCAGTTTTCTGTATAGATTGTAAAGTTACCGTTTTATCGATCACCAAGGATAAATCCCTACGAACCTCTGGAAATTTGGAAATTTCTTGATAGGTAAATTGGTCTTTTGATTGCTTAACCCAGAAATCCCAGTCGAAATCTGCCAAAAAGGCTTCTTGCTTCACATCAAACTTGCTCGCCAAATCTGGATGAATAAGACCCATTTGGACAACTGGTTTTTTGTTGACCAAGATATTCAAACCATAGGCATATACAGATGAATTTTCAATACTTGTGGTGTCAAATTGTTGACAACCCATTTGTGACATCAAGGCCTGAACAATTTGATACAATTGATAAAACTGCGATTTCCCTGGATTGACTTCCCAGGTTTCACCCATCCAAGAGCCAGAAATAAACAAACCTAAGTGTCGCTTCTCAAGGTATTTTTCTCCTTTTTTGTGATAGGTTTTACCAAATTCAAATAATTTCAAGTCTTTTTGTCGACGATTGATATTGTGCGCTAAAACTTCTAATCCTTGAAATACAACATGCTGACGCATCACGCCCAAATCTTCTGATAAGCGATTTAGAATCTCAACTGTATCAAAGCTTAAATCTTTTGCAATCCACTGATGAAACTCTCCTTTGGTTAAGGAGTTTGTAATGATTTCGTTAAAGCCTTTAGAAGCTAACGATAGCGCAATATTTTGCTGGTTCTTTTCTTTGTCAATACTTGGAAATTCTGATAAGAAATTAGCGCTCAAATGATCGGATAATGGGACATTGTCTAATCCATGAATACGTAAAATTTCTTCAACCAAATCGGCCTCTCTCGTAACATCAACTCGGTAGAAAGGCGCTACTACCGTGAAATTTTTCCCATCATTTGAAGTAAATTCAAAATCCAGTGCTTCTAAAATTTCTACTATCCGCTGAGAAGAAATTTCAATGCCGATATAATCAGTAATTCGTTCAAAACTACTTTCAATTGATACTTTTTCAGCTTTAGTTGGATAAACATCTATGATTTCTGATGCAATATTACCTCCTGCAATTTCTAAAATTAACTGAGTGGCATATTTTAAAGCAAATAATTTGGCTTCTACATCTGTTCCACGCTCAAATCGGAAGGAGGCATCTGATTTTAAGGAGTGAATTTGGGACGCCTTACGGATACGCTCTGGTTTGAAATGCGCTACTTCTAAAAATACACGAGTTGTATTTGATTTGATGCCAGAATCTGCACCTCCCATAACACCTGCAATACCTAAGGCACCAACTGAATCACAAATCATCAATTCTTCACCCGACAAGGTTCTTTCCACCTCATCAAGGGTCTTAAATTTCGTTCCTTTTTCTAAGGTTTTTACAAACAATTTACCTCCTTTGATCTCCTGCCAATCGTAAGCATGCATGGGTTGACCTAGGCCGTGACAAATGTAATTGGTGATGTCAACAATATTGTTAATTGGTCGTAAGCCAATGGCAGTCAAACGCTCCTTTAACCATTCCGGAGAATCCTGAACAGTAACACCGTCTATTGTTAGTCCACAAAAACGTGTACACCCATCATCTTTGATGTTAACTTCAATCGGGTAGGTGTTTGCACCAGAAGCAATAGCATCTACATTCGGTAGTGTGATTGGTAGTCCACTTACTGCATGAATATCTCTTGCCACACCCCAATGCGAAGCTGCATCTGCGCGGTTAGGTGTTAATCCAATTTCGATAACCTGGTCAGAAGTTAATTGAAAGTATTGTGCTGCCGGCGTTCCATTGGGTAAATCGGTCGATAAGATCAAAATACCATCGTGCGATTCGCCAATTCCAATTTCATCTTCCGCACAAATCATTCCTTCGGATGGTTGTCCGTAAACCTTTCTTTTCTCTATCGTAAACAAGGGTTTTCCAGACTTATCATACAATTGAGTGCCTGGGGTTGCCACAATTACCTTTTGACCAGCCGCCACATTGTTTGCTCCGCAAACAATGGTTAAAATTTCTTCTAATCCTGCATCAACGGTGGTTAAGGATAAAGTCTTTTCTTTGACCTCAAATTTTTCACAGGTTAATACTTCTCCCACGACAAATCCTTTCAATCCACCCGGAATATTTTCATGGGCCTCAATGCCTTCAACTTCTAAACCCGTGTTTGTCAATAAGACATCTAATTCTTCTGGTGAACCTTTTTGAGGCAATAAGCTTGTATTAATAAAATCGTTAAGCCAATTAAGTGATATTTTCATAATCTTATCGGGAGAATTTCATTTTATAATCTACAGAAACTTTTCCCTTAGTAATATCTGTAAGTTTGTTTTTAATCATGCGTTTTTTGACCATATTCAAATGGTCTGTAAATAAAATCCCTTCAATGTGATCGTATTCATGTTGGATAATTCGTGCAGCAAGTCCTTCGTAAACTTCCTCTTTTTCTTCGCCTAATTCGTTCCAATAATGAATTTTCACATATTCAGGACGAAACACTTCTCCTCTAATCCCTGGAATCGACAAACATCCTTCTTCAAATCCCCATTCTTCACCTGTCTCTTCTAAAATGGTGGGATTGACAAATACTTTTTTGAAATCTATTAATGATGGGTCATTATCCTCATCATCCTCTTCCTCATTCATCGGTCGACCATCCACCACAAACAAACGGATGGGCATACCTATTTGAGGTGCCGCTAACCCAACTCCATTGGCTGCGTACATGGTTTCAAACATGTCTTGGGAAAGCTTAATTAGGTCCAAACTTCCAAATTCAATGTCTGTAGCAACTTTACGTAAAACGGGGTCGCCATAAGGAATGATAGGGTAAATCATAATAAATGTCAATCAAACCACAAATTTAACGATTTTTTGTATTTTTGTAAGCTAAAAGTCGAAGTAGATTTAATATAACCCCTTATGAATAGAAATTTTTTTAAAGCGCATCCTTGGCATGGTATTAATATCGGAGAAAATATGCCCGAGTTGGTAACTGCTTTTATCGAAATCGTACCAACCGATACGGTGAAATATGAAATTGATAAGCAAACAGGATTTTTGAAAATAGATCGTCCACAAAAGTTTTCTAATATCGTACCCGCACTCTATGGTTTCTTACCGCAAACTTATTGTGCCGATGGAATTGCAGAATTAGCCAGAAAATATTCTGGAAAGGATATTGAAAAAGGTGATGGTGACCCATTAGATATTTTAGTGTTATCTGAGCGCGCAATTACACATGGTGACATCATTTGTGAAGCAATTCCAATTGGTGGCATTCGAATGATAGACAAGGGTGAAGCAGATGATAAAATTATTGCCGTGTTAAAAGATGATCCAATTTATGGAAAATGGAGAGATATCTCCGATGCTCCCAAGGACATCGTTCAACGATTGAGACATTATTTCTGGACCTACAAAATGCTTCCGGGGGAAACAACTTCTTTAGCTGTGGATATTGATGACGTGTATGGAAGAGAAATTGCTCATGAAGTAATCATTCAATCAAGAGAAGACTATCGAAAAAACTTCGGTTAATTGGCCGTTGCTTTAGCCAATTTTCCGTTGAACATAAATTGCATTAAATTGTCTAAAATAGAAGATAATTTAATGCTTTAATGTGTAAAAATTATGTGGCAATTTGTAAAAAATACCTTATCTACAATTGTAGGTTTATTCCTGTTTTCGATCTTAGCTATTTTAATTTTAGTAGGCGTCGGTACCGTCATGAGTAATTCAGATGAGCACGTTGAT
Organism: Bacteroidota bacterium; assembly: GCA_041180785.1. GTDB lineage: Bacteria > Bacteroidota > Bacteroidia > Cytophagales > Spirosomataceae > Sandaracinomonas. The sequence continues at coordinate 9,313 of JBEGQV010000017.1, forward strand.
CTAAAAGAGAATTCCATTCTCAAAATCAATTTAGATCGCCCAATGGTAGAAAATGCCTCAACAGAGGAGAATCCATTAGCGGATTTAGCCGGACCATTTGTGGATAATTCTGAAAAAGTAGGGCTTATTCAAATTCTTTCCGCTTTAGAAAGAGCCAAAGTGGATTCTAAAATCAAGGGCATTCAATTAGAAGCTACTCTTCCTTTCGCTGGTTATTCTCAACTTTCCGAAGTGCGTGAAGCCTTAGAAGATTTCAAGAAATCAGGGAAATTCATACTTTCCTATGCGGATTCTTACACCGAAAAAGGGTATTATGTGGCTTCTGTAGCTGATGAAGTATACCTGAATCCAAATGGATTATTAGATTTTAACGGAATTGCTGCGAACTACACGTTCTTTAAAAAAGCGTTGGACAAATTAGAAATCGAACCATTGATTTTCAGAGTGGGACAGTATAAATCTGCGGTGGAACCATTCATTCGTGAAAACATGAGTGATGAAAACAAGGAACAAACAATTTCGTTTTTAAATTCAATTAATAATTTTGTCTTCGACAAAATTGCTCGCTCTCGTTCATTAACTGTTCCAAAACTAAATCAAATCGCTGATAGCCTTTCTGCCTATAGTTCTAACAATGCAGCAAAACTAGGGATGGTTAAATTGGCCTACCAAGATGAATACCAAGCCGTTCTGATGAAAAAAATGAAAGTGAAAGAGGTGAAAGATTTGGTATATATAAGCTTAAATGATTACCTGAAAGCAGAAAATCCGATCAAGGAGGTGGAAGGAAATGCAAAAATTGCTGTTTTAGTAGCTGAAGGTGAAATTGTGGGTACGAAAGGAGGGGAAGGTTCCATTGGGTCTGAATCTTTTATCAAAGAATTAAGAAAATTACGCGACAACAAATCGGTAAAGGCCATTGTCCTTCGTATTGATAGTCCAGGTGGATCTTCTTTAGCTTCCGATAACATGTGGCGAGAAATTCAATTGGCAAAAAAAGTTAAACCAATTATCGCATCCATGTCAACTTATGCGGCATCAGGGGGATATTACATGGCCATGGGAACAGATCAAATTGTGGCGCATCCAACCACCATTACAGGTTCAATTGGAATTTTCGCACAGTGGCTAAACTTAGACAAATTTTTGTCCAATAAATTAGGTATCACCCACGACCATGTCAACACCAATGCACATTCAAATTTCATGACAACTCCAGGCGAGCTCTCTGACTTTGAAAAACAATTAGTGCAAAAATTTGTCGATGAAGGGTATGAATCTTTTACTTCCAAGGCAGCTGCAGGCAGAAAAATGAGCATTCAAAAACTGAAATCCGTTGCCGGAGGAAGAGTTTGGACAGGTGCTCAAGCCAAGCAAATTGGTTTAGTGGATGAATTAGGCGGATTGAATACGGCCATCGCATTGGCTGCTAAAAAAGTTAATTTAAAAGCTGGAACTTTTAAAGTGACCGTTTATCCAAAAGCTAAGTCCTTTATAGAGAGCTTTTTAGAATCGGCTACTTCAGATGCCAAAATTTCAGATCGAATTTTACAAAAACATGTTCCTTGGGCAAGTTCGATCATGGAAATCAATAGAATCAAACAAAGAGAAGGTTTGCAGGCTTTAATGCCATATATGATTGAATTAAATTAAGTATCTTTGTGAAAATTTAATAAGATGACAAGACACGACTGGACTCGCGAAGAAGTAGATAAAATTTACAACCAACCTTTTTTAGATTTAGTGTATCAAGCTGCCACTGTGCATCGCCAGTACCACGATCCAAATGAAGTGCAAGTAAGTACCTTGTTGTCTATTAAAACAGGTGGGTGTCCAGAAGATTGTTCCTATTGTTCTCAAGCCGCTCGTTACCACACCAATGTAAAAGTTCAAAAATTACTTCCTTACGAAGAAGTTATACAGGCTGCGGTTCGTGCAAAAGAGAATGGAAGTTCTCGTTTCTGCATGGGGGCTGCATGGCGCGAAGTAAGGGATAATAAAGATTTTGATAAGGTTTTAGAGATGGTTAAGGGAGTAAATACCCTTGGCATGGAAGTTTGTTGCACGCTTGGAATGCTTTCTGAAGAGCAAGCTGAGAAATTAAAAAATGCAGGACTCTACGCCTATAATCACAACATTGATACCTCCGAAGAGTATTACGATGATGTAATTTCTACTCGTACCTACGATGATCGTCTAAAGACTTTAGAAAATGTTCGAAAAGCGAAATTGTCAGTTTGTTCAGGAGGAATCATTGGAATGGGAGAATCGGCAAACGACCGCATTGGCATGTTGTTAACCCTTGCAAACTTACCAGAACATCCGGAATCAGTACCTGTCAATAATTTAGTGCCCGTGGAGGGAACTCCATTTGCAGACCAACCTACGGCTTCGGTTTGGGATTTAGTGCGTGTCATTGCAACAGCAAGAATCATGATGCCTAGATCTGCAGTTCGTTTATCAGCAGGACGTTTAGAATTGTCCTATGAGGGCCAAGCTTTCTGTTTTATGGCAGGAGCGAATTCAATCTTTTCAGGAGATGTCTTATTGACAACTCCTAATCCTGATGCTAAATCTGATACAGAATTATTTCAAATTTTAAGTATTAAGCCAAAAGAAGCCTTTAAAGATGCCAAGAATGCAAAGGTTTCCTTTAATCAAATTCCTAGCGCTCAAGGCTTAGCACATACGCATTAATTTAGAGATTGTTTCATCTTTTTTATTTCGTTAAACGAAAGTTTAGCATAATAAAGCACCAAACCAATTAAAAGAATTTCTGTTAGGTATTCTAAGACTTTCATGGGCTCACGCAAAAAATCAAAGTTGATTGGATAGGTGTTTCCTAACCTGACAAACAAATAAGGTTGCACAATTATCAATAGATTAAAAAATAAAAATAGGCTTATTTTTGTCTGATTTTGACTTGCTATTAAGAAAAAATAGATACTAATCAGATATATAAAGGTATAATATATCATGGAGGCAGGCAGGAGTATCGTAAACAGTCCGAAGGTTATAATCCATATATATGGACCTGTTTTTAAAATTGGTAGATGCTTGCAATAATTTCCAAGTGAAATTAATAGGACAACCAAAATGCTAAGAAAAAACCAGTTGAATTGGGTTAGGGTATAGTTTTTCAAAAGGGAATTTAAGAACGGATAAGAAACAGATAGCACATTTGGACTGTAGGGATCTTTCGTGTGATTAATAAATTGCCATAATAAATCTCCAACAAATACATATAATGTGCCAAATACAAGACAGGTTGTTGCCCCTACTGAAAGCAGTAATTTATATTTGTCTTTCCATTGTAAGGCAAAAAATAAAGGAATAAAAATAAAAATCGAAGTAATTTTTACTGCAATTAACATTAAACTTAAAATGACTCCAGTTAGGTATAAATTGTTATGTCGCTTAAATTGATACATTGCTGCAACAAATATTCCCCATAACCAAATATCTTCTTGCCCACTAAAAAGTAGGATAACAAACGGGGCAGGCAATAATAAATAGATATGCGTATAGTAATTTATTTGTGGTAAATTATGTGTTTTTTTGAGAAATTTTTTTGTGATGAGTAAAGTAAAATACTCTCCAAAAATCATGAACAATAAAATAGATGCTGGATGATTCCAACAGACCAATGGAAGTGCAATGAGATAAGCAAAAAATGGTGAATGGTAGGATAAAAAATCCCTATAAACCATTTTTAGCTGAACAGCTTGTTGTGCTTTTGCGTAAAAAAATGGCAAATCACCCCTTGTTTCTAAATCTAAAACGAGATAAATTAAAATAAATGGAATAATCCGAGTGAACAAAAAAGTAAGGTGTAAGGAATATTTGTGGGTAAAGAACGTAGACATCTTACATCTTTCAACACCCAAGATGAATATGCTTGAGAGTAAGCTAAAGATTATTTTGATAATAATTATGTGCTCGAATGTCATTCGTTTCTTTGCGTTATTCTTTTTGCAAAATTATACTTATTTTTATCAGAAAGTAAATTTTTAAAGTGGATCAAGTAATTGTTGGAAAATTTGGCATCGGAGTAATCCTATCAATTTGTGAAATCTGTATTTTTTTGAACAAAAATGATATAGACAAACTAGGTGCTTCATATCCAAAATTAATCTTTGCAGCTTCTTTCATTCTTTTTAGGTTACTTCCTTTCTTTGTGATCTATTCAGTGTTCAATTTTGAACCTCAATCCGATGTGCCTATTTTTTTTGAATCAGCTAAAGCAGCAATACAAGGTGGTATCGTATTTAGGGATTTTCAAACAGTTTATTCTCCCTTATTTCCTTATTTGACAAGTTTATTAATCCCATTGTGGGATAATCCCAAATCTGTCGTGTTGATTTTAATTCTTTTAGAAGGAATATTCGTCTGGACGACCAATCTACTTGTTTACACCAAACTAAATCCATTTAAAACACTTGTCTATTTAGCATTACCTTCTTCATTTATTTTTTCCGTGTTGGGGGGACAAGAGGATATTTTGATGTGGGGTTTTTTGACAATCATTTTGCTCGTGTATTCAAAAAAATCCAATGCCATGCTTTTGGGAATTTTAACAGGAATTGCCTTATTATGTACCAAATTTATATTTATCCTAATTATTCCTGCCATTGTTTTTTATGCTAAAGACTGGAAAAAGACTGTGCAAGTTTTATTGGGACTAGGTTTAATTGGCCTACCAACCTTTGTGATTTTATTTCAGACTTCAAATTGGGCATTTTTAGGACCCATCTCTGAAGCGAATATTCCAAGGACGCCAAATTTAATTTCCTTTTTTCATACGATTACAAATGGTTTGAGTCCATTGGGTCCAAAATATTTAAACTGGATGGGTTTGGGACTCATTGAACTTTTTTTAGCGTATCTTATAGTAAAATTTAGAGAAAAGTTAAGGTTTACCCATTTTATGTTGTGTATTTTCCTTCTACTTTTTATTTGGTTAATGCTTATTCAACAAAGCTCCTATGCAAATTATGAATATGCATATGCATTACCTTTAGTTTTTTTATTCGATTGGAAGTCGAAAAAAGATTTTGCTATTTTTCTGTTGTTCAATTTTTTATTTGCTATTCAACCAGCTATTTGGTGGAGAAATGGTTTACTACAAATCAATTCGTTGAGTGAACTAGCAGTGCCAATTAAATTGTGCTTGTTTGTATTGGAAACAATATTGGTGGTGGGTATGTTGTATTGGATGAGAAGAATTTACAAGTCTTTTTCCATTGTATAATGTTGAATTTCTCCAAAAAGGAGATAGGACTCTTTTATAATGTGGTATCCAATGCTTTTGTAAAATGGGACAGCGTTTTCACGTGCCTCTAAGACAATTCGTTGAATTCCTTTTTTCAATGCCTCAGATTCTAAGTAATTCATAACGGTCTTGCCCAATCCTTTTCCCTGTTGGTTGGAGGCAACAGCCACGCAGCGTACTTGCCCTAAACCTTTTTCAACTTCATGTAAACGAGCAACTGCCAATACTTGGTCTTCTTCCACTACCATCGCATGGATGGCGGAATCTTCGTCGTTTAAAACTTCAGAACCATGGGGTTGACCCCATGGTTCTCGTAAAACATCATATCGAAGTGCAAAATACTTCTCCCAATCAGATGAACTTTTTGGTTGAATGATTTGCATGGTTATTTTGCAAAATTTACGGCACGCATTTCACGGATAACCGTTACTTTGATTTGTCCTGGATACTGCATTTCCTTTTCAATTTTTTGCGAAATGTCAAAGGATAAATTACTTGCTTTTTCATCTGAAACATTTTCAGAATCAACTAAGATACGTAATTCTCTACCCGCTTGAATCGCATAACATTTTTGAACACCATCAAATGAAGTTGCTAAATCCTCTAAATCTTTCAAACGCTTCATGTATGATTCCATCATTTCACGTCGTGCACCAGGTCGAGAACCTGAAATGGCATCACATACTTGAATGATAGGGGATATCATACTTGTCATTTCAACCTCATCGTGGTGGGCTCCAATGGCGTTACAAACTTCTGGATGCTCTTTGTATTTTTGAGCCAATTCCATACCTAAAACGGCATGAGGTAATTCTGGCTCTTCATGCCAAACCTTTCCAATATCGTGAAGTAATCCAGCGCGTTTAGCTAATTTTACATTTAAGCCAAGTTCGGCTGCCATTGTTGAACATAACTTTGCTACCTCACGTGAGTGTTGTAACAAGTTTTGACCATAGGAAGAACGGAAACGCATACGACCCACCATCTTGATTAATTCAGGATGTAATCCGTGAATTCCCAAATCAATGACCGTTTTTTCTCCGATTTCAACAATCTCATCTTCAATGTTCTTACGTGTTTTATTCACCACCTCCTCAATACGGGCAGGGTGAATACGTCCGTCTTGCACCAAACGGTGTAAGGATAGTCGAGCAATTTCTCTTCTCACTGGATCAAAGCCAGAAATGATAATCGCCTCTGGGGTATCATCTACAATAAATTCAACTCCCGTTGCGGCTTCAAGTGCACGAATATTTCTACCTTCTCTACCAATTATTTTACCTTTTACATCATCTGATTCGATGTTGAAAACCGAAACACAGTTTTCAATGGCATTTTCAGCGGCAGTACGTTGAATGGTTTCAATAACCACTTTTTTGGCTTCTTTCGTAGCGGTTAATTTTGCTTCTTCAATAGCTTGTTTGACCAATGAGGAGGCTTTGCTTTCTGCCTCTGCTTTCAAAGCATCCATCAATTGCTCTCTTGCCTCATTGGCAGAAAGATTGGAAATGCGTTCCAATTGAGCAATTTGATTTGCTAACATTTCTTCTGCTTCTGCTCGTTTGCGTTCAACATCTTCAGTCTTCTTACGAAGATTTTCTTCTTTAGATTGTATGCTTTGACGCGCAGAATGAATTTCCTGATCAACTTGTTTTTGTTGCTCAGCTTGTTGTTGTAATATGCGTTCTTTTTCTTTTAATTTTTGTTCATTTTCAATCAAAATCATTTTCTTTGATTGAGTTTCTTCTTCAAATTCTGCTTTTAAACGAATGAAATTTTCTTTCGCTTCAAGCATTCGATCTTTTTTAAGATTTTCAGCAGAGAACTCTGCATTTTTGATGATGTCGTCAGCCTTTTTTTGAGCTTCGGCTTCTAAATTTTTATTGACTTTAGAGAAAAATGATTTTCCGGCAAAAACACCCGCAACGAGCGCTAAAGCAGGAACTAAAATGGTTATAATCATATAGCTATGTGTTTAAACATTAGCCCCGACTTCCTTGAAATTTAATTAGAATATGATTCGATGAGCTCCAACAACTCGGAATTGTTCCGATTGATTTGCTCCATATGGGTATCAAATTCTTGATTGAATTTTACACCACACATGGCTAAATCCAGCGCAACCATGGCCATTATGGTACCTGGGTCTGAATTGTTTGTCTTTTTTTCATAATATTTAACTAATTCGTTAACTAGTTTAGCAGCTTTTCTGACACAAAATTCCTCTTCGGGTTGAACCTTTAAGGCTAAAGCCTGAATTCCTAAAATTAAGTTACAAGGAAGTTTTTGGCTCATTTGTTTTTCAATGCTTCAATACTATGATCTATAATTGAAATATATTGTTCTAATTTTTTCTTCAAGTCAGTAGTTGGGACTACCGTATTTTCAGTATTAATTACAATTTTAGCAATTTTATCTGATATTTTATTATTTTTTTCTAATTCTTTTATTTTTTCATTCAATTCTTTTAACTCTAAATCTTTCTTGAAGGCTGCATCTTTGAGTTGCTGATTTTCTTTGGCGAGCGCTTTGATGCTGCCTAAGGATTCTTGCAAATTTTTCCCTAGTTGAGAAATCTTTAACTGCAATTGCAAAAATTGAGTTCTTAATTCAGATTTCATGAGTTGATGTCTAAGAAAATTTTACCATTTTTCCATTGGAATTCTTTTAAAATTACTAAAATTCCAAATAATACAATGCCTATATTCTGTAAGATAAACGGATGAATATTATTTATTTTTAAACTACTTGAAATGAATATCAATGCTCCTCCAACCATAATATAAAATATAGCTGAACTGATACGGTAGGGGGCAGGGTCATACTTTTGTCCAGAAATGAGACAGAGGGTAGTCATGACAAACGCGGATGCTAAAAACGAATAAGCACTTGCCATGTATCCAAATTTTGGAATGAAAAGCACATTTCCTGTAATGGTAACGGCAAACCCAATAAGGGTAATCAGAGTGCCTAGGTAGGTTTTATCTTTTAATTTAAACCAAACGGAAATATTATAATAAACTCCTAAAAATAGGTTGGCCAATAAAAGAACAGGAATAATCCCAATACCTTCCCAATAAATGGGCCTTTTTAAAAATATACCCTTAAGCCAAAACAAATTATTTGACACGCCTATCCACAAAAAGATGCAGATAATAATAAACCAATGCGTCACTAAAGCCAAATTTTGTTTGGTATTATCCTTTGAAACGCGACCCAAGAAAAATGGTTCAGCTGCATATTTAAACGCTTGAATAGCCAAGCTCATAAAAATGGAAAGCTTGTAACAATTTCCATAAATACCCAAGGCATCCTGTGAACTACGCCCTGGATAAAATCCTGCAGGTAATAATTCTTCCAACAATAGTCGATCAAACATTAGGTTCGACATGGCTGCCAAACTCATGAACATGATGGGAAATGCATACACAAATAATTTGTATAACTCGGCTGAATCCCATTCCCAGCGATAATCACTCAACTCTTTTTTTAGCCAAATAAAGAAGGTGAGATTGGCGATTAAATTGGCAAGAAAAATATAGCCAGCCCCAATGGAAGGATTATATAAATGTTGAAAATTTTCTTGCAATTCAACACCCCAATGGCCTTCATGGATGGGTTTAAAAACCAGTAAAAAAATTAAATTGAGACCAATGTTTACAAGAATCGAAAATATTTTGGCACTGACAAATTTCTTTGTTTTTTGTTCAAGCCGTAATCTGGCAAATGGAATCGATGTTATGGAATCAATAGCTAAAATGAGTGCGATCCAATACAAAAATTGCTCTTGATGAGGATAGCCTAAGTGCTGCATAATTGGCCCAGCAAATCCCATTAGCAGGGCTGTAAAAAACACCGTACTGCCTATAACTGCCGTTAATATTAAGCGATAATATTTTTCTGGATTCTCTTTGGCATATCTAAAAAATGCCGTTTCCATGCCATAAGTGTACAGGATGTTTGCAATAGCAATGTAGGAATACAACTTGACATTGATGCCAAGCTCAGCCGGACTGAACGCTTTGGTGTGCACAAGCACCAACAAAAAATTAAGTGACCTTCCTAAAATGGTGCTAAAGCCATACGATAATGTTTCCCCTGCTAATTTTTTTAAAACCGACATGCCATGGTTTTGGTGAACTCAAAGTTACATAAATTTTAATCTTGAAGTATAATTCCATTTACTTTTACTAAATTGCGCCGATTTTAATGACAAAATGAAGAAATTTTTACTTCTCGCAATTTTTCTATTTATTGGATTTTCGCAACTAAATGCCCAAACGATTAGTTATTATCCATTCAATTCCCAATTGTCCATCTCTTCTAAAACAGATGCGCCAATATTTTTGGAGGCTAGAATTCAAATGAACTCAGCAACGTCCTTAATCACCACTGAAATCGGTCCACAAATACCTGTTTCTAATAAAAACAATACCTTGTTTTATGTGGGAGGTGGTGCGAGTGTGGGTTGGCTAAATGATGTTTACTTGAAACAATCTTCTAACCTGAAAGGATATTATGCTTCTGCTGGTGTACGAGCATATCCCTTTGAAAAAGTAAAAAAGTTAGGATTGAATTTTGAAATCACTCCTTACACGGATTCCCAGTTTGCTACTGGATTATTGCGCGCTTGGTTAGGACTTTCCTACAAATTCAAGTGATTAATTTTTAGTGTAGCCAATTGCTTGTAAAAAGCTCTCTGCGAAATTTTCACTTAGAGGGATGTAATTTTCGCCAATTTTAATTTTTTGATTTCGAATCGATTCCATTTTTTTGATGGAAACAATAAACGATTTATGAACTCTGAAAAATTGGTCAGTGGGTAATTTTTCTTCGATGCCTTTCATTGTCATTCGGCAAACAATTGGAAATTTTTGACTACTTAAATGGATTTTTATATAATCTTTTAATCCTTCTACATACAGGATGTCTTCCAACATAACTTTCATTAAAGAATAGTCTGCATGGATGAAAATGTATTCTTTAGGACCTTGGCCTTCTGTAGGTTTTGTCTGTATTTTAGTGCTTTTATAGTAATCCAAAGCTTTGTTGCAGGCCTTTAAGAAACGCTCAAAGCTAATCGGTTTAAGCACATAATCTACTACATCTAAATTGAAACCGTCGATGGCGTATTGCTGATATGCAGAAACGAATATCACCATGGGTTTGTTGGTCAGACCTTCCAAAAATTGAATGCCAGTAAGTCCGGGCATCTGAATGTCTAAGAACAATAAGTCAATTTCAGTGGATTGTAAAACTTGAAGGGCTTCCATCGCATTTCGGCAACGTTTTTCAAGTTTTAAAAAGGGAACTTTTGAGATATTATCTTCTAGTAAATCTAAGGCCAAGTTTTCATCATCAATGGCTAAGCATTTTAAAACAAATGCGGGACTTTCCTGCAGATGTTCTTTTTGGTCTAGATTTTCCATGATATTAAGATTTAATATGCAATGATACGAAAAATTCGCCGTTATTCTCCTTAATCGTTAATAGATGATTCGGGTGTAACAACTCTAATCGACGTTTTACATTCGTCAATCCAATCCCAGAACTATCATCTTTTTTCTCCAATTTCGAGCCTTCACTGACTTTGTTTTTTACCGAGAAAAATAGGCCTTCTTCATTGCTTGATAATTTGATTTCAATGGAAGGGTTTTCAACCATGCCTACACCATGTTTGAATGCATTTTCAACGAAAGGAATCAGTAGCATCGGCTCTATGGCTAAGCCTTTTTTCTGCATATCTTGTTCAAATTCAATAGAAATATCATTTCCAAAACGAATTTTTTGCAAATCAATGTAACTCTCTAAGTATAATGCCTCTTTTTCAAGCGGGACGCTTGAATCATTTGTTTCATACAACATATAGCGCATCAATTCGGATAATTTGATGACTACCGGCTCCACCATTTCAGGTTTTCTTCTGGATAAAGAAACCACACTATTCAACACATTAAACATAAAATGTGGAGAAATTTGTGATCGCAAAAAGGATAACTCAGATTTTAGCGTTTCATTTTCTGATTCTTTAAGCAGCTCCTTTTCCTTTAAATTGTCGACTACATTTTGATAAATGTAGCCGATGGCAATAATGAATAATATTTGGAAAATTCCTGACATCAAGGGACCCCTTCTTAAAAAATTTCCAGTTTTTCGCTCACCATGCGTATTAAAAATAAGATCTCTTAAGATATCATTAAAATAAAAACTGCCAGCAATAAGTAATATTATGCCAATGAGGTAAAGCCAAACACCTCTTTTTTTAAGAATTTTTTTAATTAAGAACTCTGTATGAAAATAAAAAATAGGGACATGTGAAAAACAAACCAACGAATAAAGAATAGTCCATCGTTGAAATCGCTCAATTTCATGTACATCACGAATGGTCGGATTTGGCCTAACCATGAACGGTAAAGCCAAATAAACAGCCCAGAAGGCCAAGTGGATTAACCAAGAATTGAATTTATAGGCACTTTTGTTCATCACTTATTAGGGAATAATTCACAAACAAAGCAAGTTAATTTTCAGGAGTTTATGTAAAAAAATATACAACTGTCCTGAATGTGCCGATAAAATACTATAATTTTTTTAATAGATTTACAGAACGAACATTATTTAACTGCAATGAAGAATTTTATTTTATTCTTTTCTTTCCTGGCTTTCACTGGATTTGCTCAACAGACCATTTCATTGAAAGATCTATCAGCTTTTGATAGCCCCACCAAAAATTGGACCATTCAAGGTCGTGTTATTGGAAATCCAACCGATACCCTATTTCAATCGAGCATGGGGGAAGGGATTTTATTGAATACCCTTAGAAATGGAAAATATCATCGAGAAGATGATTTGAAATTCAAACTTCAACATGGAGATATTCACCTTCGATTGGAGTTTATGTTGCCGAAAGGTGCCAATTCAGGAATCTATTTGCAAGGAAGATATGAGTTACAATTGTTTGATTCATGGAATAAAAAGAATGTTAAATACAGCGACTGTGGTGGTATTTATGAACGTTGGGATGAAAAAAGAGGTAAAGGAAATGAAGGTTATGAGGGGTATGCCCCACGTGTAAATGCAGCCAAAGCACCTGGTTTATGGCAACAATTAGAAATTGAATTTCAAGCACCTAAATTTGATGCCAAAGGGAATAAAATCCAACATGCAGTATTTAAAAAAGTAACGCTAAATGGTGTTGTTATCCATGAGAATATCATGGTTTCAGGTATGACGAGGGGTGCTTTATTTGAAAAAGAAGCTGCCTATGGACCGATCACGATTCAAGGTGATCATGGCCAGGTTGCTTTTAAGAATATTTGGTATGAAACATTTGATTTGCCTTCTGTTACACCTGGAAAAGTAGCTTATAAAGTTTATGAGGGAAAATTTCCGGAACTTGTTCCTGGAGAGGCTAAAGTGGTTCAGTCGGGTAGTTTGGAAAAAATCACCCAAAAAACTATTGAGTTGAGAAGTGATTTTTTAGCCAAATTTGAAGAAGATATTGAAGTACCGGCAACAGATACCTATGAGTTTAAGACCAACTGGACGGGGTCAGGATTATTAGTAATTGATGGTCAAAAATTAAACACGGGTGCACTTTGGTACACCACACCCGTTTATCAACAAATTAAGTTAGAAAAAGGGACTCATCATTTAGAATTGACTTATGCGAAAGATTTTTCATGGGGGCCTAAATCACTTGGGTTGAGTGTCAAAAGAATTGGGGCTCGTTGGGTAGATTTACATGAAAGAACTTCCTTGCCAGATCCTGAACCAATAGGCATGATTGAGCTAAAAGCTGAATCAGAGCCTGTTTTTCAGCGTTCCTTCTTTTTTCATAAGGGTGTTAAAAAAACGCATGTGATCCAAGTGGGCGACCCAAGTGGCATACATTATACGTATAATTTAAAACAAGGGGCTTTATTACAAGTTTGGAAAGGCAAGTTTTTAAATGTCACACAAATGTGGGAAAATAGAGGAGAGCCTCAAACTTCTGAAGCAATGGGACAAACCCTTGTGTTAGATGGAAAATTTCCTTTGGTGGTTGATCATCAAAATCAACCAGATTCCCTTTTGGCTGACAATTTAGTGTACAAGGGGTATAAAATAGAGCATGGTCGACCGGTATTTATGTACGATTGGAAAAATACGGGATTAAGTCTAGAAGATCGCATCATGCCCAATGATCAAAAAACTGGACTATTACGTAAAATTAAAATCATTGGGACTAGTGCAAGTAAATCAAATTTACAAGCAGTTGTCGCTAATGGAAATGACATATCAGAAGTGCAGCCAGCACTTTATGAAGTCAACACAAGTGAATTTTACATAAAGCGGTCCACTAGCGCAAGCGAACTATTGAAATTAGGTAATCATCTATATCAATTAAGAATACCACTTGAAGGAGAGGAGTTTAACTATCAAATGATCTGGTAAGAAAATGAAAAAAATATTATTTATATGTTGTTGTTTAGTAAGTCTAAGCACATTTGCGCAGAAAAAGGGAGCACCTCAGGAAGCAGATTTTTATGAAATTAAAACCATACCTATTCCCAAAGAAATATATTTGGAAGTAGGTGGAATCGCAACTATGCCTGATGGTCGATTGGCAATCAGTACGCGTCGAGGAGAAATATGGATTTTAGAAAATCCGTATCAACAAGATAATCATCAAGTGAATTATCATCGTTTTGCCTCAGGAATGCACGAAATTTTGGGTTTAGCCTATGATAATGGCGTTTTTTATTGTTCTCAGCGTGGTGAACTAACAAAGGTGTCAGATGTAAATCGTGATGGTATTGCAGATCGCTATGAGCCGGTTTATCAATTTGAATTATCAGGTAATTATCATGAATACACCTACGGGCCTGTATTTGATAAAAATGGTGACATGTGGGTTTCCTTAAATCTAGCCTGGATTGGTTTTGGTGAAGGTAAATTTTCGAAATGGAGAGGTTGGTTTGTAAAGATAACTAAAGATGGAAAATTAGAGCCATTTGCTGGTGGTTTACGGTCTCCAGCGGGTTATAGCTTTAATACGGATGGCGATTTGTTTTATGGCGAAAATCAAGGTGATTGGGTTGGTTCAGGTCGTGTGACACATTTGGCAAAAGGGGAGTTTGCGGGAAATCCAGGCGGATTAAAGTGGGCAAAGGAGCCCAATAGTCCTTTTAAATTAACTTTAGAGGAAATACCAGATAATGGAAATCCAATGTTTGAAGCAGCGCAAAAAGTCAAAAACTTAAAATTGCCAGCTGTGTGGTTTCCTCATGCAATCATGGGCATATCTACCTCAGATATCTTACAAGATACCACAGGAGGTAAATTTAGCCCATTCCCTGGACAATATTTTGTAGCTGATCAGGGACAATCTAAAGTCATGCGAATGGGTTTGGAAAAAGTGAATGGGGTTTACCAAGGATTTTGTATTAATTACAGGGAAGGATTCCAATCGGGTATATTACGTGAACGATTTGGCTTAGATGGATCGATGTTTGTGGGCATGACTTCACGTGGCTGGGGTTCTACTGGAAAAGATGAATTTGGATTGCAGCGATTGGTTTGGAATGGAAAAATACCTTTCGAAATCAAAGAAATTCATTCAAAAACAGATGGTTTTGAAATAAGTTTTACCAAACCTGTAGATGAAAATTCGGTTAAGAAAATATCATCATATGCCCTTAGAAGCTATATTTATAAATATCAGCATCAATATGGTAGTCCGATTATTGATTTAAAAGACTTAAAAATAAAGGCGATAAAAATGTCAGAAGATAAAATGACCATTCGTTTAATTTTAGATGGTATGCGTCGTTATTATATTCATGAATTAAAATTGCCAGGAATTCAAAGTCAAACCGGCGAAAACTTGTTACATGAAACCGCCTATTTTACTATCAATGAAATAGTTGCTTCTAACGGTGTAGAAAATGCTGGAAAATTAGTGAGTTTGGAAAATACTCTTCCAACTGTTGAAACGAAAGAAGCTGTTAAGAAAAATCCCATTGCAAGCACAAAAACAACTCCAGGTTTAGTTTCAGATTCGGAGGCAATGGCTCTTTTGAAAAAACATACTTGTAATGCATGCCATGCAAAAGATAAGCGAATTGTTGGACCAGCTTTTGAAGAAATTGCTAAAAGAAAATATTCAGAAAAACAGATTTTAAATTTGGTGTACAAGCCAAATCCTGCTAATTGGCCAGATTACGCAACAGAAATGGCTCCTATGAGCCATGTTCCTGCTGCTGATGTCTTGAAAATTGCTAAATGGATTAACTCCCTAGGGAATCGAAAGGAGTTGGAGAATAGAGATTAAAAAAAATAGCCCCAGAATTAATTCTGGGGCTAAATAAAAATCGATTTTTATTCAGAGGCGGGTTTAAACCCGCCTTTTTTATTTCTTCTCTACCGTTCCTTGAATGGAAAGAACAATGTTTCCTACTTCTCCATTGTTCACAACGGTAATTGTTTTATTAAAGGCGCCTAAAGCAGCTGCATTGTATGAAGCAGTTACTTTTCCTACCTTACCAGGCATAATCGGCTCACGTGTCCAATCGGGTGTTGTGCAACCACAAGAAGGCTGTACATTGGAGATAACAACAGGTGATTTTCCTGTGTTTGTAAATTCAAATGTATAGGTTGCTGGTACATTCTGAGCGATTTTGCCAAAATCGTGTGTGGATGATTTGAATTTAATAACGCCTTGTGCGTTTGATTGAAATGCAAATCCTACTACTAAGGCGATAATTGCTAATAAATTTTTCATGGTTAAAATAATTTATGATTTCATGATTGGATAATAGAGCAAATCTATAACATTGACCTATTAACTCAAAAAAAATGCATTTTTTTTTACAAACTTTCCGAAAAAAATAGGTTTTGTTGACATCCGTTTTTCTATTATTTTTACAGATATTTTCATAGAACTTGAGCAAATCTACAGAGATTCTATTTACGGAAACATCCATTTCATTTGATCCCCAAAAGGTTTTAGCGGATTATCAATTGGCTGCTATCAGTCGCCAATGTAGTCTTTTGGTGCGTAAAGAGGTTTTTTCTGGTCGAGCAAAGTTTGGAATATATGGTGATGGAAAGGAATTATGCCAGATTGCCATGGCGCGTTCCATGCGAATTGGTGATTATTTTTCAGGCTATTATCGCGACCAAACGGTAGCAGCAGCCATAGGAGATATGACGTGGCAGCAATATTTTGCCCAGTTATATGGTCACCCAGATATTCATTTTGATCCCCATTCGGGTGGTCGACAAATGAATAACCACCATGCAACTCGATTATTGGATGCTGAAGGCAATTGGAAAGACCAGACATCGCAGTGTAATTCATTAGCTGGGATTTCTTCTACCGCCGGACAAACACCTAAGTCGCTAGGGATTGCCTATGCTTCGAAACTTTACAGAGAAAATCCAGCGTTAGATCAATACAAGCAGCTTTTTTCCAAAGATGGGAAGGAGATTTGTTTTACAACAATAGGAGATGCTTCATCCTCAGAAGGAATGTATTTAGAATCGATCAATGCTGCAGGTGTACTTCAAGTTCCAGTAATTTTTTCGGTTTGGGATGATGGCTTTGGCATTTCCGTACCCATCGAATACCAAACAACTAAAAAGTCGATTTCAAAAGCATTAGCAGGTTTTCAGCGTACTGAAAATGAAAAAGGATTAGAAATTATACGTGTAAAAGCATGGGATTACCCAGGCTTAATCATGGCTTATGCAAAAGCGGTCGAATTAGCTCGAGAACATTCAGTGCCTTGTTTGGTGCATGTTGAAGAATGTACGCAGCAACAGGGACACTCTGCTTCAGGTTCGCACGAGCGGTACAAATCAGCAGATCGATTGGCCTGGGAAGTAGAGATGGATTGTAATGTATTGTTTAGAAAGTGGATTTTGGAAAAAGGATATGCTACAGAAGAGCAATTACAAAAAATAGATAAAGATTCTGTTATACAGGCGAGAAATTATCAAAAAGAGGCATTCGCCTCTTATATGGCATCTATAGAGATAGATAAAAAAGGTTTTTTGCGTATCGCAAAAAGTTTACTTGAATCAACAAATCAACCAGAATTGATTCAGCCCATCATAGATGAACTTTCTCAAACGCAATATCCTATTTTTTCTGATTTGGTGCGAGCAGGAAGAAAAACCTTACGAATTTTTCGATTTTACCAAGGCCCTGCAGTCAAATTGTTGCGGAAATGGTTAAACGAATTAGAAGAAAAAAATCGAAGACGCTTTAGTTCACATCAAATGAGTGAATCATCGCTGTCGCCACTAAAGATAGATGCTATTTTACCTAAATATGCGAAAGAACCTGAATTAGTGGATGGGAGAGAAATTGTCAACAGGGGTTTTGCCTCCTTTTTACAGGATCCGAGGGTGTTTGTGCTTGGTGAAGATGTGGGGAAAATTGGTGATGTGAATCAAACTTTAGCTGGTTTACAAGATAAATTTGGCGATTTACAGGTAACAGATACGGGTATACGAGAAATGACCATTGTGGGTCAAGGGATTGGTGCCTCTATGCGTGGGTTACGCCCAATCGTAGAAATTCAGTATTTAGATTATATTTTTTATCCCTTACAACTATTGTCGGATGATTGGGCATGTATGCATTATCGGACGGCAGGTGGTCAAAAAGCGCCCATGATTGTTCGAACGCGTGGACATCGTTTGGAGGGTATTTGGCATTCAGGAAGTCCCATGGCAACCTTATTACATAGTCTGAGGGGTGTTCATTTTTGTGTGCCAAGAAATATGACCCAAGCTGTGGGTATGTACCGAACACTATTAGCTGGCGACGATCCAGCCTTGATGATCGAATGTTTGAATGGTTATCGTTTAAAAGAACAATTACCTGAAAATTTGGATGACATCAAAATTCCTTTAGGGGTGCCAGAAGTTTTACGAGAAGGAACAGATATAACGCTCGTAACGTATGGTTCGATGTGTAGAATCGTCATGGAAGCTGCCGAACAATTACTTGATATGGGAATATCGGCGGAGGTGTTAGATGTGCAAACCTTGTTGCCGTTTGATTTACCTAAAAATATTTTAACCTCTATTCAGAAAACACACCGGGTAGTGTTTATTGATGAAGATATGCCAGGTGGAGCCTCTGCTTACATGATGCAAGAAGTGTTGGATAAACAAGGTGCATTTGAATGGCTTGATAGTCCGGCTGCTTGTTTGGCAGCAGCACCTCATCGACCAGCGTACAGCTCTGATGGTGATTATTTCTCTAAACCAAACGTTGAAAACGTAGTGGATAAGGTATATGAGATTTTGAGAGAATCAGATCCAACCACTTTTCCAGCAATCTATTTCTAATGGGAGCCATTAAACGATATATCGACCAAATTTTGAATGGAATTGTTTCCACTCAAAAAGGTATGTCGCTTAC
Source organism: Bacteroidota bacterium (assembly GCA_041180785.1). Classification (GTDB taxonomy): domain Bacteria; phylum Bacteroidota; class Bacteroidia; order Cytophagales; family Spirosomataceae; genus Sandaracinomonas. Next base: position 28,002 of record JBEGQV010000017.1, read on the forward strand.
TTGGAAGCATTTATGGGCAGCAAAAAAGCAGCGAAAAGCACACAATGTGAAGGATGCTGACTATTTTTCAAGCAATGAAGGGATATTTACCGCACAATTTCCTGCTGAGAAATTAGAAATTCCGGAAAGAGGAAGGTACCAATTAGACAATGTGATGGAAGATTGCATTGTGTGTGATAAATGTGTGAAAGTTTGCCCGGTTGATTGTATTGAAATTGATCCCATCAAAGCCACTGGATTGGTAGGATATGCTTCCGATGGTTCTCCTATTCGATTATATGCAGCAAAGTTCGATATCGATATGTCGAAATGTTGCTACTGTGGTTTGTGTACAACCGTTTGTCCGACGGAGTGCTTAACTATGACATCTGAATATGACTACTCTACATTTGATGTAAAGGATCATTTGTTTCATTATAGTAATTTGACTCCTGAAGAAGCTGAAGAAAAGAGGCGACTTTATGAGCAGTATGTTGCAGAGAAAGAGGAGGCGAAAAAGTCCGTACCTCCCCCTTCCACCTCTTTGGCGAAGGAGGGGGTGGCTGAGCCTGCGAAGTCGGGGGAGGTCAAAACTCCTGAGGAACAAAAACCGAAGGCTGTGTTTAAGCCAGGATTTAAACCTTCATTTAAGTCGAAGTCAGTTTTAAGTGAGCAAAGTGAGCAAAATGAAACAGTGAGTAGTGGTTCAGCAATTGTAGAAGACAAGTCTGAAGGACTTGACTCAATTGTAGCTCCTAGTGAAACTTGGGGAATCAGCGAAGCAGGTGAAATAAAAAAGCCTTTCAAACCAGTGTTCAAACCAAGTTTTAAAAAACCTTCAACAGATAAGCCAAAGGATGAATAACATTGTATTTATTTTATTGGCCTTTTTAACTTGTGGCTCAGCAATAGGAATGCTCATTACAAAAAATCTGTTGCATGCCGCTTTATTAATGTTTGTTGTGATGTTTGGTATGGCGGGGTTATTTGTATTGGCTAATGCAGATGTCTTGGCAGTCTCACATCTGATGATATATGTTGGAGGGGTGATGATTTTGATTTTGTTTGGCATCATGTTGACTCAAAAAAGAGGTGGTGGGCCATCTAATGATTTGAATGTCGAAGAAAATGGTAAGTTATTTCCTCTTATCGTCGCACTGGGTTCATTTTATGGTTGGTTTAAATTAATTGAACTTTCTAACTTGTCGACCCAGGTGTTGCCGGGCGATGAAAGTAAAATTCGACAAGTTGGATTTTTATTAACAACCCAGTACAGTTTCGTATTTGAATTAGTAGGTATATTTTTATTGATCGCTTTGGTTGGGTCCACCTATTTAGCAAAAAAAGATGAATGATATTTCAGTAAATGCTTTTTGGTTAGTTTCAGCCTTTATTTTTTCGATGGGCTTGGGCATCATTCTGTTGAAAAGAAATACCTTATTTATTTTAATGGGGATTGAACTGATTTTGGCTGCAGCTAATTTGAATTTTGTAGCCTTTAACCGGGGGGATCAAGAACAACAAGGCCTTCTCTTTTCTCTTTTCGTTTTAGTTATTGGGGTTTGTGAAATCGCAATAGCCCTAGCAATTATCATCATGGTGTATCGAAGTGGGAAGTGGAAAGTGGAAAGTGGAAAATTATAACCTCATCCCTATTCCCTACTACCTATTACCTATTACCTATTACCTAATCCCTCTTTCAGTTTTCCTGCCTTCGCTTTTCCTAAAATTTTTTCTAATTCTTGGTCTGAGGCTTCTTGCATGTTTTTGATGGTGCCAAAATGTTTAAAGAGTTTTTGGGCGGTTAATTTTCCAATTCCTTCCAACTCTTCGAGTTGACTGATCAAAAATTGTTTACTTCGTTTGTTGCGATGGGCTGTGATACCAAATCGATGGGCCTCGTCGCGTAATTGCTGGATAAGTTTGAGTGATTCTGATTTTTTATCTATATAGATTGGAAGCGAATCTTCAGGAAAATAAATTTCTTCTAAACGCTTTGCAATTCCAATAATAGGTAGTTGTCCATATAAGTTTAATTCTTTGAGTGCTTCGCAGGCAGCACTCAATTGCCCCTTTCCCCCATCTACGATAATTAATTGCGGAAGTTCTGCTTCTTCTTCTAATAATCGTTTGTATCTTCTGCCTACCACTTCTTTCATGGTTGCAAAATCATTTGGACCATCTACCGTTTTAGGTGTAAATATTCGGTAATCTTTTTTGGAGGGTACTGCGTTTTTAAAACAAACCATCGAAGAGACCGGATTTGTGCCTTGCAAATTCGAATTGTCGAAACATTCTATGTGAATCGGAAGATGTTTTAATTGTAAATCGTTTTTTAACGTTAGTAAAACTCTTTTTTTCCGATCACCACCACTTTCCTCAGATGCTTTGCGATCGGCTTTCTCCTTCCGGAAGTACAGCACATTTTTAAGCGACATATCGAGCAGCTTTTTTTTATCCCCCATTTGAGGAATGGTTAGCTTGATGCCTTGGAATTCAATCGATAGTGGAATGTTGATAATGATCTCTTTGGAGCTGCTTTGAAATTGTTCTCTTTTTTCAACAATCATCATTTCCAATAGTTCCGCCTCTTCTTCATTCAACTTGCGTTTCACTTCCCATGTTTGTGCTTGGGTGATGGTGCCATTTTCCACGTGCATGAAATTAAAGTAGGAAGTCGTTTCATCAGAAATAACTGTAAATACATCTGCATCATGGATGTTTGGATTGACCACGGTGGATTTCGCTTGGAAATTGTCGAGCAGTTCCCATTTTTCCTTAATCTCTTGCGCTTTTTCAAATGCAAGGTTTTTGGAAGCTGCCATCATTTCCTGATAAAAGAAATTTTTAGCAATGGCGAAGTTTCCTTTTAAGATACCAATGATTTGCTGAATATGTTCATTGTATTCACCTTCTTCTTGCAGGTTTTCACAAGGGCCCTTACAATTTCCAATATGATATTCCAGACAAATTTTAAACTTACCAGCCAAAACATTTTCTTCTTTTAAGGAATAGGTACAAGTTCTGATCGGGTATAGCTGTCGGATCATATCCAACAAGGTATGCATCGATTTCGGATTGGCATAGGGTCCAAAATACTGTCCAAACTGGTGGTCAATTTTACGCGAAGTAATGATACGTGGGAATCGCTCTTTGGTAATACAGATAAATGGATAGGTTTTATCATCTCGCAATAAGATGTTAAATCGTGGTTGATATTTTTTAATTAAGGTGTTTTCGAGTAGGAGGGCATCAAATTCAGAGTGGACAATCGTGAATTCAAGGTGTTTAATGAGTTGAACAAGACGTTTCGTCTTGTTGTCTTGTTGTTTATTAATAAAATAAGAGCTGATTCTATTTTTTAAATTTTTTGCTTTCCCTATATAAATCAGGTTATTGTGTTCATCAAAATAGCGATACACCCCAGGTTGGGTGGGAAGGCTCTGTAGAATTTCTTTTGGATGAACTTGAATCATTGTATCAAATTTATACAAAAAAAGAATGTTGTTCTATTTTAAATCCAAATTTAACTTTTTTAAACAAAATGGCATTTTTCAAAGATTAGAATAAATTGAATTAGAGGCAACTGGGCGTAATTCCGTAAACGTTTAAAAAGTTGAAAATATTCATTTTTTTTCAATTTATTATCGTTTTTCATATGAAAAATTGTACTTTTTGAAGTCAAAAACACCTAATATGTTGTATTTTTTAAATAAATATTAATTTTTTTAAAAATTATCAGGTTTTTGTTTCCAGATAATTTGCAATTGTACATATGATAAGTG
>JBEGQV010000018.1:0-4647 GCA_041180785.1 Bacteroidota bacterium
TATTTGTCAAGGTATTATTGGTAACAATCAATAGTTCCTTGGGTATACATCAAATTTTACCGCATCTTGTTTAAGACAATGGTACTTGCGGTAACGAGGACCACGGAATTTAAAATACACCCTACGTCCAACAACTTTTCGAATTAATTTTCTTGTTTCTGGTGTATACTTCTCAATGGGAATGTTTTTGAAGAAACAAGCATAAGTTGATGGAGGTTTGAAGTCTAACAAATTTAAAGTATTCATTAAGCTGCCTTTAACATAATTGTAGGAAATTTAACAAAACCTGAGGTGTCTTTTTTCGCACGACCTTTTGCGTACAAACCAACAACAACACCTTTAGGATCAAGGAAACGCAAGTCGGATTCATCACCATTGAATACAGGCAAACCCATGTACTCAGCAGGCATCGCTTCTGTTTTCTTTAGACCGAAAACTGTAGCAATATTGTAACCTTGTGCAATTGCCTTTTTTACGTCAGCATCATTGCCGTCAGCAGCAGAGAATGTCAACGAATAGTTAGGAATGAAATTTATTTTACGACCAAGGATTTTGGTGTAATCGTAAAAAGTCACTTCAGGAAAAGCAAAGAAAATATTGGAATAGGTTTGACCGTTACGGAGAACCTCGTATTTTTCAAAAGCAATATCGGAGGTACCGTTCAAACGGAACACAGGAGTTAAGTTAAGTTTAGCAGATTGTTTAATTGCTAACTCAATATCTTTGACCAACAAATTCATAAAGGAAACACGGTCCTCAAAGAACATACGGGTTTTACGAATTCGTGCTTTTTGAATGGTATTAGTTGTCTCGCCTTTTTTGAACATACCGCCACGTCCAGCCATATTGAGGCATGCGAATGTACAACCTTCGGTGCGTTTTGCACAAGTTTCATAACCTGAAAGGTTTGCAGGTGCGAGGTGTAGAATGTAAGTATTGAAACCAGTTGCCAAACCTTTAAGGGTTTTAGGATTGCCAGTAGATAGTAATTTCATAATAAGTCCTTTATCTCTCACTCAATACAATCATTATATCAAAAGGCGGCAATTATGTCAAGCGTGTTGTATTTTTGCAACATGTTGTTTTTTGGCAACATGTTGCATTTTGGCAACATTTACCGTCGCATATTGGCTTGATCTTTTGCTTCCTCGTCCGTAAAAACAGGAACAGCATTGGACTTGTGCAAAGTACCGATACCTAACATTTTGGTACCTGTGTATCGTTTACCCTCGATGGGTTTTGTTGCATTACCTACGCCAGAATCAACCGAAGGTAAATTGCGAGGATTACGATCCGCAGGAATTTGCAAACTGTAGGACTTCAAAGGTTTTACCTTGCGATCCTTGACGGTAGAAGTGACGGACCACTTGGCCATCAAGTCATTCCAATCCTTTTGCAATTCTCGCTGCTTTGCGTTGGGCTTGCGTTTTTTAGAGCTTTGATTTGTGTAGATTATCATAGGAATAATTTATACGTGAAAAAACCAAAAACAAATAATAGGGACATTTTAACTACAAAAAATAAAATACCAGCAATTGCTCCACGGAACAAATAAAAAACGACAAAAAATAACAATGCATAAACCATCATAGGATCAGCAGGCTCACTAGAACCTACAGATGGTGGCGGTTGTATTTGTTCGACAATAAAAGGCATATTAACCTCCTAGGTTAGAATATTCTAGGGTTGATTCGGGAAATAAAATTTTACCGTCATACTCAAGTTGGCTACGCTCAAACTCGGACAAATAGGTATCTGGTTCTAGTGACCAATATTCCATGCTCTCGATAGCCATTTCATTATTGCAGCACAATTTAGAAGCCGCAAATTCTGCTATCTGACGATAACTAGCGGTACTGTTATAAACAGGCACGTTTAAAATCTTGTGACTATAATCACCTTTCATTTTCCAGAAAGGATCGGCAGGTGTACCGTAGTTCTCACGGTACGAGGTGTGTATAACTAACATCATTTGAAACTCCTTAATACTTAACTCAATGGAAGCATTATATCAAATGGCGGCAATTATGTCAAGCGGTAGATGATTGTTGTTTTTCTACAACATCTTGCACTTTTGTTATGTGTTTGCATTTGTTGTGATATTGGAAACCAATGCAATGGCAAGAATAATGTCCTTCTGATAATGTTACCAAATAAACATGGTTCTTGGTACCGAGTACCTTGAATTTTCTTATTTTGGCAACATCGCCTTTTATTATTTTGATATCTTTGACTTTTGACAAATTGATAATTGACAAAGGATAAACTTTGTTGTCAGTTTTGACAGAAAAGCAATCCTGTGCAATCCATTTTGCATTTTTGACAACAACACCTTTAAATACGGTGTCGTTAAAAGGTTGGCAATTACTAGTAAAGTAATTGTAATTTGGATAACGGACAGTAACCTCTACTTCCGAACCGACTGTAGGAATAGTTTTCATTCTACAATCATAACAAAAAGTAGGTATTATGTCAAGCCCTGTTGTATAAAAACAACAGGACTAAATGTTAACCTTTTAGTAACTGCTGATTATTTTCATTCATCGATTCCTCAATTTCCTTACGGCGAATTTCTGCTAATTCTCTTTTGAGGTCATATCGATTATTTTGTGCATCAGCAATCTTACTTTCCAAATCAACTAATTCAGAAACTATTTGTTCTTTACGATTTGTTGAGTATAGCATAGTCTTCCTTTTCTTCTTTGGCTAAACGATATAAGGTTTTATCGTGGTGACGTTTCTTTTCAGATTTTAATGCTTCACGGTCTTGATTCTTTTTGAATTTCGTCTTAACCGGTTTCTGGTATTTACTTCCGCCTGCTAACATTTGACTATTTAACTCCTCTTAAAAAACATAGTCGGCAATACCATACTCTTTTAACTGATAAGCGTCCATCCAGTTATCAGTTGGTCCGAGTAGATATTTTTTAACATCATCTTCTGACATATTACTACAATCACAAAGTATATTAATCATCCTTTGATTAATACGCTCAAATTCTTGTGAGAATGTTTTCAAGTCATGATACTTACCAGATATCTCATGATTGAATTGGTGAATCATAACGCTAGTGTTTTTTGCAATTGCTCTCTGACCTTTCTTGCCAGCAGCGAATATCATAAATGCAGAACTCATTAAATTACCCATACCTACAGTAGCTACAGATATAGGAGAACTACGCATTACATCGATTAAAGCGAATGCATCATTTAAACTTCCACCGTCTGAATTTATAATCAACTTCATATAATCAGGTGGTGTGTTTTGTGCTCCCGCCATTATCCAACGAATTGCTTTCTCCACACTTTCACCAGTTACTTCACCAGTAAAAAAGTGATTGTAATCGTCAAACTCTATTTTTTCTTTCTTCATTTTGCGAATGCCATTTGTATGCTGTATCAATAATAGACACTATACTATGTTTGGGACGGTAGTTCAAGCACTCTTTGGCAAGAGTGATATCGGCAACTAATTGTGATGGGTCACCATCTCGTCTTTCACCGAAAGTGAAATTAACTCTGTTACCTGTTACAAATTCTACCAAATTGACTATCTCTTTTACCGAGTATCCTTCTCCGGTACCTAGATTGATCGTGAGGTTATTTAAATTGTTTGCAGCTAATACATGTGCTTCGGCAACATCGGATACGTGAACATAATCTCTAACGCAAGTACCATCTAACGTATCATAATCCTTGCCATATATTGTGAAGTTATTTAGATTTTCAAAGATTCGTGGAATTAAGTGTGTTTCGGGAAAATGATTCTCTCCAAACTCACCGTCAGGATCAGCACCTGCCAAATTAAAGTATCTAAAAATTTGATAGTTTAATCCAGACTGTTTAATGGCAATCTCTGCTGCATATTTACTTCCTGCATAAGGATTGTTGTATGGATTAACTGGACATTCTTCATTGAGTAAAATATTATTCGCTTCATACAATCCAGCAGTAGATGAATAAAGGATATTGTTTACTTTGAAGTGTTTCATCAAGTCCAGAATATTAATTGTTCCCGCAGCATTCACTCTCCAATAGTCAGTTGGTTTGTTTATAGAACTACCAACTTCAATCAATCCTGCAAAGTGAAAAACTGTGTCGAATTTAATTCTAGTAAACAACTCCTCTAAGGAAACAGTATCAAGAACACTACAACGATGAAATACGTCCACATATTCGTTCATGGTGTGAACTATATCTAACCCAACAACTTTCCATCCTGCCTTCTTCAGTTCTTTTGCAACATGCGAACCAAGATAACCCGATACACCAGTAATCAATGCTGTTTTCATATTAGAGTTATCCCAGGACCAATCATCTCACCCTTAGGTTCTTGCAACCAGGGTAATCCAGATTTATATTTTGCGTGATTTGCTTTGTTACCTTCAATGAAGAATTCTTTAGTTACAGAATTTTCATTACCATCTAAACGATAACATAAAGAATGTTTTCTAGTGCAATCAAACTTTGGGAAGTGTTTTGACAATGCACCGAAGAATTGACGATCCGCACCCCATTGACCATACCATGCATGTCCTATGTGGACTGCAACATTACGGCGAATAGCAAAACTGCTAGTATCGATATGAAAGGCTCCGTCATCAAAGTAAATAGGCCACTTACCAAGCGATTCACATTCATCATTAC
>JBEGQV010000019.1:0-6079 GCA_041180785.1 Bacteroidota bacterium
GAAGTTGGGGTGTAAAATCCACCTATTCCAGCCCCTCCTGCACGAATAGCCTCTGCTAATGATCCTTGCGGAAGTAATTCATACTCCACCAATCCCTCTTGTGCCGCTTTTACAGCATCTGGATTTGAAGTAAAAAAAGATCCAATCATTTTTTTAATTTGACCATTGCGCAACAATTTCCCTCCACCTAATCCAGGTTCTCCCACATTATTCCCGACAAACGTTAAACCTCCAGTTCCAATTTCTGCCAAGGCATTCATCAAGTGAACAGGATTTCCGGTCATGCCAAATCCTCCTTGGAATAGTACATCGCCCTCTTTAACTTTTTGTGCGGCTTCGGTTGATGTTATAATTTGTACAGTTTTCATATTTTTTCTTCTTTGGGTTAAAACCCGAGGCTACTTTGCTCACTGGCTCACTGCCTCACTTAAAACGGTAAGCCCACATAATTCTCTGCAATGGTCGTAGCATAAGCCTTAGAGGACTTTATATAATCAAATTTTGCTTTTTGTAATTGATACGTAAAAGAGCCATGATCATCGGATTTATGGAATAAAGTTGTCATGAAATTAGAAAAATCTTGAGCGCGCCAAATGCGTTTCAAGGCTATTTTTGAATAATTCGCTAACAATTCATCTGATTTTTCATGGTAATGAGCAACCAGGCCATCCACCAAATGTTTCACATCTGCTACGGCCAAATTTAATCCTTTTCCACCAGTTGGTGGAACTATATGTGCGGCATCGCCGACTAAAAATAATCGACCCGACTGCATGTTGTCGATAAAGTACGAACGCATGGGGGTAACCGATTTCTCAAAAATAGGCCCTCGTTTCAATTCCCAACCGGGTGTTCCTAAACGAACGGACAATTCGTCCCAAATTTGCTCATCGGTCCAATTTTCCTCTTTGTCATCCATTGGGACTTGAATGTATAAACGACTCACTTTATCCGAACGAAGACTGTGCAGGGCAAATCCGCGTTCGTGATAAGCATATATCAATTCATCGGTAGAAGGTGCCACATTTGCTAAAATACCCAACCATGCATAAGGATATGTAACTGAAAACTCATGATAACTTTCTTTGGGCATTGTTTTTCTACCCAAACCATGAAAGCCATCACAGGCAGCAACAAAATCACATTCCAACATACCTGCTGAACCATTTTGCTCAAAATAGATTTTAGGATTTGACGTATCAAAATCAACAATCTGGGTCGCTGGGGCTTCAAAAAGCAACGATTCTCCTCCTTCTAACCAAGCATTGGTTAAGTCCTTTACTACTTCTTGTTGACCATAAATCGTAATATTTCTACCTCCAGTCAATTCACCAAAAGGAATGCGAATACGTTCTCCATCGAAGCTTAAATAGACCCCATGGTGTTCCTGACCTTCCTTTTTCAACCGGTCGGCCACACCTAATGCTGTAAAAATATCCACCGTATTTTGTTCCAATAAACCCGCTCTTACGCGCGCTTCCACATATTCTCTGCTTCGATGTTCAATGATAACGGATTGAATTCCATGTTTTTTTAGCCACAAAGCGAGGCTTAGTCCAGCCGGACCTGCCCCAATTATACCAACCTGTGTTTTTAGTTTTTTCATTTTCCTAAAAGGTTAAATACTTCTTCTGCTGAATGTATGGCCTCATTTGCGGCTGGAAGGCCGCAATAAATGGATGCATGCATAATAATTTCTTTGATTTCTTCCTTGTTCAAACCATTATGAAAAGCTGCTTTCACATGCATTTTAAATTCGTCCTTTCGGTTCAAAGCAATCAACATGGCTAAGGTGATATAACTTCTTTGGGATTTTGTTATTCCTGGTCTTGACCAGATTTCTCCCCAAGCATAATCAGTAATAAATTCTTGAAAATCGGAATTAAAATCATTCTTTTTCGAATTTGCCTTCTCTACATGTGCTGCACCTAAGACGGTTCTTCGAATATGCATGCCTCGTTCTTCAACACTAGAACCTACCAAAAAATCAATTAACTTTTGGGCATAATCCACAGGTCGTTCAGTTGCGCATAAATGTTTGGTGCCTGTCATCACAAACAAATGCGAATTGGGTATGCGATCGGCCAAAAATTCTGCTTGATCTACATTGGTTACCGGATCCTCATCTCCGGTAATGACCAAAGTTGGTACGGGTATCTTTCCTAATTCATTTCTAAAATCAGCATCTCGAATGGCTGCACAACAGGAAATATAGCCAGCATCTGAAGATCTATTAACCATTAGCTTCATTTCAGCAATTTTACTTTTGTGATTGGCGATAAAGTCATCCGAAAACCATCTTTGCATAAAATCATCCGCCATGGAACCTGTACCATTGGCTGCAATTTTCTCTGCCCTTTCTGTCCAACGAGCCTCATCACCAATTTTCGCCCCTGTGTTCGAAAGAACAAGATGTGTTAACCGATTGCTGTAATGAATCCCTAAATATTGCCCAATCAAGCCACCCATCGACAATCCACAAAAGGCAAATTGATCAATTCCTAATTCATCGGCTAGTTGAATTACATCTTTGGCCAACAATTCAATGGAATATTCACCTTCCGTTGCAGTTGAGTGTCCATGTCCGCGTGTATCATAGCGTAACACTCGAAAATAAGGCAATAACAGGGGTACTAAATCGTCCCACATGTGATAATTAGCACCTAAGGAGTTAGAAAAAATTAATACTGGACTGTTCGGAGTACCTTCTAATTTATAATGAGTTTTCATAAGTTCGTAAGATGAATTGAATATATTCTAAGGAGTTTCCAATCGAATTTTCAGGTAAAAACAAGGAATCGAGGTCTTCGACCTCGATGTTCATTTGCTGACAAACCTCTTTCAAATGAATATCTAATTTAATAGCCTGTTTACATGCTTTTTCCACTAAATCGTGAGCAGCAATTTTTCCCATGGATTTGGCTAATGCCAAGGAAACATTTTCTGCATAAATCAAGCCATTGGTAATTTCAATATTTTGCTTCATTTGATCAGCATTTACCTCCAAATGACGAATTAAATCAATCGACTTCTCAAGGGCACCTGCACTTAATAACTGCAATTCTTTTATGCAATCCCATTCTGCATGCCATTTACCTGCAGAACGTTCATGTTCCTGTGGCATGCTCGAAAGCATGGTAGCTGCCAAATGCGGAGTCCGAGAAGCATTAGCTATAATGGCTGCGCAGGTAACAGGATTTCGTTTATGAGGCATAGTACTTGAGCCACCCTTTCCCTCCGCAGCACCCTCCAACACTTCTGCAATTTCTGTTTGCATGAGTAATGAGATATCTGTTGCTATTTTCCCACAAAAACCCGTCAAATTAGCCAAAAACCCCGACCATTCAACCAAATTATCCCGATTACTTTGCCAAGAACCCACCAATTGAAGCCCTAAGGATGTTGCCATTTTTTGTGCCACTTCCAACGAAATAAAAGAATTCCCTGCACCTACCGCACCCGATAATTGAAGCGAAAGCACTCGAGGTTTCAACTCATTTAAACGGCTCTTATGACGCATTAAAGCTTCTAAATATGTCGCTAATTTGAGTCCAAAAGTAATGGGTTTGGCCTGTTGCAAAAGTGTGCGACCAATCATGACGGTCGATTGATGCTTATGAATCAATTTTACCAATTCTGTAGCTAATTCTGCAATGTGTTTTTCAAAAAACAATATCCACTGTTGAATTTCCAACACCGTGGCCGTATCGATTACATCTTGACTTGTGGCTCCCAAATGCACAAATCTGGAAGCTTCCACGTCATTGTTTTTAACAATGCGCGTCAATTGTTGCACCAAGGGAATCGCAGCATTTCCCCCTAATCGAATATCTGATTTTAATTTATCAATATCCAAATATTCCACTTTAGCACAAGCCTCAATCATTTCAGCTGATTTTTGAGGAATCAATCCTACCTCAGCCTGGGTTTTTGCGAGCATAGCCTCAAAACGCAACATTCTTGATAAATCTGCTGATTCATCTGCTATTTCATTTTGATTTGAGGGGTAAAATAAATGGGAATATAAACTCATTAGATATCAAAAAATACGGTTTCATTCGGACCTTGCATGTGTACATCAAAGGTATACACCCTTCCATTTCGGGAGGCAATCAAAGTCTTTCTTCTATTTTCCGGTACTACTTGAAGTACTTGATCAGTAGCATTCAAGAAAGACTCATCTTCGAAATAAATGCGTGTGTAGGAATGAATTAATTGTCCACGCATGAAAACGATTAAGGTAAAATAAGGTGCATTTCCGTTGACCGATTTCGGCTTCAAAGCCGAAAACAAAAAACGATTCGATGCATCGGTTCCTGTTCCAAATCGACCAAATGCTTGATGTTCCTGATCACAATGCCATAATTCAAGCATAGCATCTGGAATCACATCTCCATTTCCATCTAACACACGACCCGTGACATGAATAGCATCTGGGTGCATAGGATCAATTAATTCATTGGCCACAAGCGATTTAAAATCATAACCATATTGCTCAGGAGTGAGTCCGTAAGCAAAATAAGGACCAACCGTTTGTGAAGGGGTTTGTAAGAAAGTCTGTTCCATGGCTTATAATTTTTCGAAAGGTGTGGTGGAATGTCCGCGTAAAATAATATCAAAACGATAGGCCAAAGCAAAATCCGGCTCTGTTCTATCCAAATCAAATGATGCAATCACCAAAGGTCTACCCTTTTCAGGAACACTTTTAAAAATTGGGTCATATTGCAATAATGGATCACCGGGAAAATACATTTGAGTCACCAAGCGCGTTGTAATGTTGGGTCCAAACAAGGAAAAGTGAATATGATTAGGTCTCCAAGCATTAAAATGGTTTCCCCAAGGATAGGCACCTGGTTTAATTGTATAAAAACAATAATAGCCTTCTTGATCGGTTCTACAGCGACCCGTTCCTAAGAAATTGGGATCCAAAGGTGCCTCATGCTTATCGACTTTATGTACATAACGACCAGCGGCATTTGCTTGCCAAATTTCCACTAAAATATGTGGAACGGGTTGTCCATTTTCATTCAGCACTCTCCCATGCACAACAATTCGTTCACCCAAGGGATTCCCATTGATCACTGCATTTTTAGTCAAATCATGATCAAATTCACCCAGGGAATAATCCCCAAAAACCGGACCAGTCATTTCGGAAAGTCCTTGCGGAATCACAATCATGGGTTGAGAAGGAGCACGAAGGATCGTAGATTTATAATCTGGATATAGCTTGGGAGGATGTACCGAGGTATCCAAAGAATTGTACATAAGTTGGGACATAATTGGCATTTTAGACAACAAATTTGTAGGAATATTTTAGATAATTCTTGGATAAATGAAAATATTATTTGTACTTTTGAAACATAAATTATACAATAAACAATTAAAATTAATTTTTTAAGCATTTTTTATTGGTACAATTTAAACAAATGAAAAATTCGATTTTACAATTTAAGGGATTATATGGCGATCAAAGCTCTAATGCTTTTCCAGGTTTGCTATTATGGGAACCCTTAGAAGTACGAAGTAAATTGTATAACTGGGAAATAGAAGAACATATTCATGATGATATTATCCAATTTTTTTGGATTGAATCGGGAAAGGGAATCATTAAATCAGGCAAGGATCGATTGGAATTTGAAGGCCCATGCCTACTTTCGATTCCAACAAATCATGTGCATGGATTTTCCTTTCAGCCAACGATTGAGGGGGAAGTATTAAGTATATCCAACGATTATGTGAGTAAAATATTAGAATCTGAACCACAGATTACGCAAATACTATTGGATAAAATATTAATCAGTATGTTGAATGATTTCACTGAATCATCGAATAACTTAATTAAGCTCAAAAAATCGATTATCAGCGAATGGCAAGAAGAGAATGAACAAAAAAGTTTGGCTTTAAAATCGTATTTTCTATTATTTTTCACCCAACTGTATCGATTACAGATCAAGCAAAAAGGGAATGCATTAACACAGGACAAACGCAGTTTGCAATACGTTCAACAGTTCAAAAAGCTAGTCCGACTAAATTTATTAGAACATTGGACGATTTTGCAATATGCGAATCAATTGGGGAT
>JBEGQV010000020.1:0-18266 GCA_041180785.1 Bacteroidota bacterium
AGAAACGAGAATAGAGAATAGAAACGAGAGACGAGAGACGAGAGATGAGAGGGGGCCAAGGGATGCAAACCGTGAGGGGAAGCCGAAATTTGAAAAAAGAGATGCTGCAGCGCATTTTGAGGAAAAGAAAAAGCAATTCCGTGATCGAGCAGATCGTAAATTTGGGAAGCCAGGAGAAGAAAAGGAGGAAGGCTTCAAAAAGCGTTTTTCGCCAAGAGACACCTTTAAATCGCGTAGTCGACACGATGAAAGTACAGGTTTTACACCAAATTACCGAATCGATCGTTTCAAAGAAAATGCGCCATCTAAAATTCAGCGTAAAATTGCGCAACAAGAAAAGAAATCTGATCATGTGCGCTTAAATCGATTCATTGCCAATGCGGGTATTTGTTCACGTAGAGATGCAGATAAGTTAATTGAATCAGGTGAAATCAAAGTCAACAATAAGGTTGTGACAGAAATGGGATTTCAGGTTGGTCCAACCGATGTTGTTCGTTATGGCAATCGGAAATTAAATCGTGAAAAGCCTGTTTATGTGTTACTTAATAAACCAAAGGATTTTATCACGACAACCGAAGATCCCAATGATCGCAAAACGGTGATGGAATTGGTAAAAAATGCTGGTGATGCACGCATTTATCCAGTGGGTCGTTTAGATCGAAATACCACAGGATTGTTATTGTTAACAAACGATGGCGAATTAGCAGATCGTTTGACGCATCCGTCAAACGAAATTGAAAAAATTTACCAAGCAGAATTGGATAAGCCTTTAACTGAGGAAGATTTTACTAAAATTTTAGCTGGACTAAAATTAGAAGACGGAGAAATCAAGGTGGATGATTTGGCACGCGTAACGCCAGATGGATATGTTATCGGTGTGAAAATTCACTCAGGTAAAAATCGAATTGTCCGTCGTATTTTCGAACACTTGGGTTATGAAGTAACCAAGCTAGATCGCACAACTTTCGCTGGCTTGAGCAAGAAAGACTTGCCAAGGGGGAATTGGAGATTCCTAACCGAAAGGGAAGTAATTAAATTAAAGTATTTGATGTAAGACAAGTCATCAAAAAAGCCCGAATCAATCGGGCTTTTTTATGGTATTAAATATTCATCAAAGATTCTCTTCGTCTCATTTTTCCTGCCGGGATACCGAACATCATTTTAAAACGGCGACAGAAATATGCGGTATCTTTGTAGCCCACCTCGGCACCAATGGCACGAATGGATTTTTTGGTTGTTCTCAATAAACCAACGGCAGCTTCCATACGTTGATATTCGATATAATCTTGTGGATTAATACCTGTTAGCATTTTGAAATATTGACCTACGTAGTCTTCAGAAACGTTTGCCACATTTGCCAACACTTTGTTGGATAAATCACCCCCTAAATTGTCTTTGATAAAGGCGAAAATATCAATTAAGCGTGGATCCTTGAAATAAGTCGAATTAGTCGCCAATTGCTCCACAAATAAACGGTGAACAATAATATAACGAATAATTTCTATGACAATTTCTTCTGTTTTAATCTTGATGATACGTCCCTTTCCAATGAAATCCGACATGTCCTCTACTAAAATCTCACGAATTGTTTGAGCTAACTTGTCGTCTTTTTTAATAATGAACGGAGGGATATCTAAACTGGTAAAGAAATTTACAGAGTCAAATACTTTGGCTTCAAAAGAGACCATACCAAAGGAATTTTCTTGTTTTCCAATTTGATTTGGCTCTAAATTTAAATCGAAATATAACTCACGATGCGTCAAAAACTCTTCGTTGTTTACCGGCTTTGGTTTTTCTGAGTTTCCATACGTTACACTTACCATTTTGCCGCCTGGAATAAACAACATATCGCCTTCTTCAACATGTGTTTCTTCTTCGCCAAATGACACCTCACCTTTGTACAAAATCAAGAGCGAATTTTCTACGTCGTAATAATTTTTAATTTTGATAGGTTGTAATATTCTTATGTTACGTGACTTAATGAATTTTACGCCCAGCGACTCAATAATTTTGTTATAATCTTCCATTTGTTAGGAAATTTAGGATAAATCCAACTGTTTATTCGAATAAATTTGGACAAATCTAATAAATCAGATAATAATTCCAAAGCAAATGCATATAAAATTTGTGTATTTTTTTAATTATTTCGTAAACTTTTTTTGTAATATACCTATAAATAAGGTCATGAAGTAGGCTAATTTATTAAATTGGTACAATGATTTAAATTTATAATTTTTTTGAGGGAAGGGTAATTTTGTGATAAAATACTCAAATTGCTGATAAATTATCATTAAATTTGTTATTCTGCCTTAAGGCACAACGAAACAAACGAAATTTTATTTGACCGCTTTATGGGAATATTTAATTTTCTTTCCAAAGACATTGCGATAGATTTAGGGACTGCCAATACCCTTATTATACATAAAGATCAGGTGGTGGTAGATGAACCATCCATTATTGCTTTAGATCGAAATTCAAACAAAGTGATGGCTGTGGGTCGACAAGCCATGTTGATGCACGAAAAAACCAACGATAACATCAAAACAATTCGTCCGTTAAAAGACGGTGTAATTGCCGATTTTACCGCTGCTGAATTGATGATGCGTGGGTTAATTAAGATGATTGACAAAGGCAATTCATTTTTTTCTCCAGCACTTCGAATGGTGATTTGTATTCCATCCGGTATCACCGAGGTTGAAAAACGTGCGGTAAAGGACTCCGCAGAACATGCTGGTGCTCGTGAGGTGTACATGGTACATGAACCTATTGCGGCTGCTATTGGTATTGGAATCGATATTGAACAACCTAATGGATCTTTGGTAGTTGACATCGGAGGAGGAACAACTGAAGTAGCAATTATTTCTTTGTCAGGTATTGTGGTTGAAAATTCTATTCGTGTGGCTGGTGACGAGTTTACCAGAGATATTCGTGATTATTTATTGCGTGAGCATAAATTAGTCATTGGCGAACGTTCTGCTGAACAAATTAAAATTCAAGTGGGGGCCGCTTTACCAGAATTAGACAATCCACCTGCTGATTTTGAAATTAGAGGTCGTGACCAAATTACGGGTATACCGAAAGAAATATTAATCAACTATTCAGAAATTGCCTATGCATTGGATAGTTCAATTACTAAAATAGAAGTGGCAATTATGGAGACACTTCAACGTGCTCCTGCAGAATTATCCGGAGACATTTTCCATAATGGAATTCATCTGGCAGGTGGTGGCGCCATGTTGCATGGGTTAGATAAGCGAATTGAAAAGAAAACGCAATTGAAAGTTCATGTAGCAGATGATCCATTAAAAGCCGTTGTTCGTGGAACTGGGGAAATTTTGAAAAACTTGGAGAAATATAAACCCGTTTTAATCACATAGTTTTTAGGTAGGTATGAATCAATTACTGCAATTCCTTGTTCGACAAAGAGGGTTTCTCCTATTTGTTATCCTGGAGTTAGTCAGTCTTTGGGCAATTTTTACTTACAATGATTATCAGCACACGCTCTATTTCAATACCAACAATTCCATTGCCTCCAATATCCTTGGGCGAGTTGAATCGGTTAAAAAATACCACCAATTGTTAGTAGTTAACGAAGAGCTATCCAAAGAAAATGCTCGGTTGCAAAATGAATTGCTTCAGCTAAAAAATACAAAAATTTCTGGTGGAGAACTTCCTTATTTTGCAAGTAAAGCTGTTGCAACCCAATTTCAAATGACTACCGCAAAGATTGTGGTTCAGAGTACACACAATGCCCAAAATTATTTAACGATAGACAAAGGCACGCTGGATGGTATGAGTCCAGGTATGGCAGTTGTTTCTTCAAAAGGCATCGTTGGTAAAATTATTTCATGTTCTTCTCATTTATCATTAGTCATATCTGTTTTAAATACCATTAACTCTGTTTCGGTAAAGGTTAAAAAAAATGGAGAATTAGGATTTATTAAATGGGGTGGGTGGCAACCAGAAATTGTCGACATGAACGACGTCTCTAAATATAAAAAAGTTGCCAAGGGAGATACAATTGTGACGTCAGATTTTAATTCTGTTTTTCCTCCTAATATTCCAGTGGGCGTAGTTGCTAAATTAGGGCTCAAGGAAGATGGCAATTTTCATGATATTAAGGTGTTGTTATTTACGAAATTCAATACTTTGAGGTATGTGTATGTCGTAAAAAATAAGTTGTTAGGTCAACAAATTAAATTAGAGGAAAGTATTCCAAAATCAGAATAAAATGAATACAAAAGGAATTATTAAATTAATAATGTCGTATTTGTTGGTGCTGATGGCTCAGATTTTTCTATTAAGAGATATGGGAATTGGAGGCTTGGCCTTTCTATTTATTTACACGTATATTGTCATCAAAGCCCCAATTGATTTAAATAAAAATCTGTTAGTGATTCTGAGTTTTATCGTAGGTTGGATTGTAGACGTATTTTACGATACGCATGGCTTACATGCATTTGCCTTAGTGTTAATTGCCTATTTGCGATCTTTTATTTTTAACATTTTAACCCCTGCCAATGGCTATGATGACCGCAGTCGAATTAGTTTGCATGAAATGACTTGGTTATGGTATTTGCCATATGTTGGAAGTATGTTATTGATTCACCATACAGTGCTATTTTTGTTGGAAGCAAGCGATTGGTCTTTATTGGGTTTAAGCCTTTTAAAAATCTTTTTTAGTACATTTTTGGGTCTCATGGTCTTTGTTCTGATTGAATTATTTTCAAAAGACTAAACGGGTCTTTTTGGCAGATTTTTTCCAAATTAATTTTTGGACGTATAATTGTAGGTAATAATCATCGTTATACTTGAAATGAAAAGTGTTGATGGAAACTCCAGTAGAAGAATTATCAATTGAAGAAAAAAACATAGCTCCAGAAAAAGCGAAAGCTATTTTTGAAAAGGAGTTTATGCCTCATTTAGATGCGATGTATAATTTTGCATTGCGTCTCACAAATGATGAGGAAGATGCGCAAGATCTCGTTCAGGATACCTGTTTAAAAGCCTATCGCTTTGCCGGATCCTTTGAGTCGGGAACCTATGCAAAAGCATGGTTATTCCGCATTTTAAAGAATAATTTTATCAATGATTATCGTAAAAAATCACGCGGGCCATCCAAAGTAGAATTTGAATGGGTTGAACAAGCCTATGTAGGAGAGGAGGATGCTGAGCCTGCTTTTCATGCGGATTTAAAGGCCGAAACGGTGAACGACATGATGGGCGATGAAATTACCCAAGCGATTCAAGCTTTGCCGGTTGATTTTCGGATGATCATCATTTTATGTGATTTGGAAGACTTTAGTTATGAAGAAATGGCTAAAATTCTGAATATTCCGATCGGTACCGTTCGTTCACGTCTGCACAGAGCTAGAGCTATTTTAAAAGATAAATTGGCTGCTTATGCAAAAAAGAGAGGATATGTAGCTGACACTTTGTCAGAGGATGGAACTATTTTTTAATTACGTATGTTATCTGAAAAAAATCCTAATATGAAAAAGCAATGTGAGCATCAGGGAGATTGTATGCAACTGATTCAACGGATATTAGATAAAGAAGCGAGTCCGGAAGAGGAAGCATTATTTGTTAATAAAAAGGAACAGTGTTTACCTTGTCAAGAAGGCTATGAACTTGAGCAATCATTGAAAAAAGCGATTAAAGAGAAATGTGTTTCGAAATGTCCTGATGAATTATTCAAATCAATAAAAGCAAAACTTTTCATATTACTTGCCATTATTTCCATCTTAATTCCGTTATTTTGTGATCAAAACAAATAATTTTGGACGGTAAATTAATTATTTTTTCTGCACCTTCTGGCTCGGGTAAAACAACCATTGTTCGTGAATTGTTAGCGAATAATCCGAATGTTGGATTCTCAATATCTGCATGTACTCGCTCACCTCGTGGATCACATGAAAAGCACGGCGTTGATTACTATTTTTTAACAGCAGATGATTTTCGAGAGCGAATTGCCAAGGGTCAATTTGCTGAATGGGAAGAGGTATATCCAGGGACCTATTATGGAACTTTGAAATCTGAAATAGAACGCCTTTGGTCGATGGGTAAACATGTGTTATTCGACGTCGATGTAAAAGGAGGTTTGGCCCTGAAGGAAGTGTATCAGGAAAAAGCATTGGCCGTTTTTGTACGGGTGCCAAGTGTTGAAATTCTTGAACAACGTTTACGAGCACGCGGTACAGAAAGTGACGAATCACTTGCCAAGCGTATCGCTAAAATGAATTATGAACTTTCTTTTGAATCGAATTTTGATGTAGTTTTGGTAAACGATGACTTGGAAAGTGCTTTAGCCAAAGCACAAGAATTGGTCGACAATTTTATTAAGTAACATGAAAGTTGGGCTGTTTTTTGGATCATTTAATCCCATCCATCATGGACATTTGATGGTTGCCCAAGCCGTGTTAAATCAAACAGATTGTAAAGAAATTTGGTTTGTGGTTTCCCCTCAAAATCCACATAAAAAATCAACATCTTTATTACATGAGTTCGATCGCATTGATTTAGTGGAGGCAGCCATTCAAGAGCAGTTTCAGTTTCGATCCTGTGATATCGAGTTTAATTTGCCTAAACCGTCTTATACCATTGACACCTTAGCGCACCTATCAGAGCGCTATCCGAATCATCAGTTTGAATTAATCATGGGTGGTGATAATTTAGAAAGCTTTAAAAGTTGGAAAAATTTTGATAAGATACTTGATTATTTTGGACTCATTGTTTATCCAAGAGGTGAGCCAAAATCAAGTGAATTATGGACTCATCCCAAGGTAAAAAGTATTAATGCGCCGTTTCTGCATATTTCTGCTACCTATATTCGCGATTGTATAAAAAAAGGCCACTCCATAAAATATCTATTACCTGATACGGTCATTTCCAAAATTCAGCAGAAAAAATTCTACCTTTAGGCAAATTGCCTAACCGTGAGAAGTCTATTTACAGCATTTCCAATGCTAAGAATCTTGTTGATTTGGATTGTTGGAATTTTAATCAATTTTTATTTTCATGTATCACTTTTAGAAGTGACATACCTTTTCATCGGATTAATGGTGATCAGTTTATTGATTCCATCTCCTTTAAATATAAGTATTGTCCTGCTGTTGGGGGTCATGTATTTATCGGTAGTCTACAATAAATCTTATTTCGTATTTCGACATACCCACCCACCTGCCATTAGTTCATTTGTCATTAAGGTTGTTCAAGCCCCAAAAGAAAAACCTAAAACCTGGGAAGTGCTTGGAATCATGACGCAGTTCAATGTCAATCATACGTGGCAAAAACCAAAATTGCCTTGGAAAGTAACTTGTTATTTTTCAAAAAAGTTTATCAAACCACATGCAGGACAAATTTGGGCCATCTCAGATTCGGTGCGGCCATTTGATGCTCCGACTTTTCCGTACGAAAAGGATTGGAGAGTTTATCATTTAGGAAAAGGGGTTATTGGAAGTGTTTTTGTTCATCAAAAGAATGCAAAAGTCCTGAGGCCTTTTGCTGTGGTTTCTTTTCAGCAATATTTTCAAAAAATTCAAAGTTACCTTTTAAAGAGTTTTCAGTATTTACCATCCCAAAAAAATAGAGAAGTAGCTGAGGCAATGATCTTAGGAGAGACGCAGGGAATTGATGGAGAACTTCAAATGGCTTATTCAGCACTAGGGGCAGTACATATCTTGTCGGTTTCTGGCATGCATTTGGGGATCTTATTTATAGTTTTACAAACGATTTTTGGCTTTTTTCAAAAATATATACCACAAACGAAATTGCTTTTTTTTCTACTTTTACTTTTGATTATTTGGGCATATGCAGGATTAACTGGATTTTCAGCTCCTGTGTTAAGGGCTTCTTGGGTGTTTAGTTTCATATTATTCGCAAAGTATTTCAAACAGCCCATTCAGTCACTTAATCTTTTGGCTTCTTCCTGTTGGTTTTTATTGCTGATACATCCCTCGGACCTTTTCAATCCCGGATTTCAATTATCTTATTTGGCAGTTTTGGGTTTAATTTGGTTTCAACCTAAATTGTTAGGTTTAATCCACGTTCATAAAAAGAAATGGACTCAAAAAATAGGGTATTTTTTATGGGAATCTACCACCGTGTCTATTTCGGCACAAGTATTAACACTCCCCTTGGTTATTTTTTATTTTTACCAAATGCCTAACCCTGTTTATTTCTTTTTGTTAAATCCCTTTTTATTGCTGATTTCAACGATAGCATTGGTTGCTAGTTTTATGTTAGTAGGCCTTTATCCCTTAGTGAACACATTTAATGATCCCATCTTTTTAGAAAAAGCAGGTTATTTAGTGAATCTAATCTATGAAATAATGCACCAAGTGATGCTCTATTTTTCAAGATCAAATCCCGTTTCAATTTCTTTTTTGTACCTGGATTGGAAAGAATTATTGCTTGTTTATTTTTCAATATTCATGATGGTACTATGGTTGAAAATTAGAAATGTTTATTTGTTGTGGATTTTTAATTTTACAGTTCTTTATTTTTCTGTTCAAAGATTATTTCTTCAGCCCATTCAAACCACTCGTCAACATTTTTCTAAAATCGTCGAATTCAGAAAAGAAATAATTGGTATCAAAATAAAGCGGGACCAACTCTTGCTTGTTGGCCCCGCTAAATATGTAAGAGATCCTAAATGGTTTTCACAACACATCACTCCATTGGCTGCAAAGTATCATGTAAGTGATACAGTGAGCAGAGGGAGCCAGTGAGCCAGTGAGGCTATTCTAGGTATCCAAATTTACCCTGATTGAAATCATTAAATGCCTGCATGAGTTCTTGTCGGGTATTCATGACGAAAGGTCCATGGGCAGCGATAGGTTCGTTAATGGGTTCCCCGCTTAATACCAAGACGATGGAATCTTCCAAGGCTTCTATCGTAAAATCCTCGCCATCATTGGCCATTAGCACAAAATAGTCTGTTGGAACATCTTCACCTTGATTCACTGTAATTTCTCCTTCAATGACAAGCAGGGAAGTATTAAAATGCTTTGGTAAGTGAATGGAAGCAGAATCTCCTTTTTTTAATTTCACGTTATACATATGTAGTGGTGTAAAAGTAGATGCCGGACCTTTTTTGTCTTGGTAGGTACCTGCGATTACTTCCACTTCGCTTCCATGTTGTCCGATAGGAATATGAGCCATTTCTGCATTTTTGATGGCCTGGTATTTAGGTGGGCTCATTTTGTCTTTTGCCGGAAGATTAACCCAAAGCTGTACCATCTGAAAAATGCCACCTTTTTTACTCCATTCGCTTTCATGAAATTCTTTGTGTAAAACCCCACTTGCGGCAGTCATCCATTGTACATCGCCTTGTTCAATAATTCCTCCGCCACCACTGCTGTCGTGATGTTCTACTTTCCCTTGGTAGGCAATGGTAACGGTTTCAAAGCCTCTGTGTGGATGTACACCAACACCTCGAGGAGTATCAACGGCAGTGAAATGAAATTTCGAATTGTAATCCATCATGATGATGGGATCCATGCGCTTCATATCCAAGCCGTATAGGCTTGGAATAAAATTGTGTACTCTAAAACCATCCCCAACAAAATGTGGTTCCGGTGGAGCAGCGATTAATTCTATATGTTTGGTTGCCATAATTACTGTATGTTATGATACAAATTTAGGGCCAAAATGCCAGAAAAAAATTGATTTATGTTAAGTAATTCTACCGATGGTTTTGCGCCATTTCTTTGCGAACACGACTCAGACTTTCAGGAGTAATGCCCAAATAGGATGCCACCATTGTTTGTGGAACACGCAATAGGATGTCTGGATACAATTTAATGAACTCCAAATATCTTGTTTCAGCTGATGCACCTAGTAATTGGGTGATGCGATTTTGTAAGTGTCGAATGTGATTATGCAATAATCGATTGTTGAATTCGATAAATGATGGCTGTTTATGGGCCAATTCATTTAAAATATTTTCTTCTAAAAGAGCCACCTCCGTATCCTCCAATGCCTGAATAAAATATACAGAAGATTGATGGAAAAAAACACTTCCTCTATCTGAGACAAACCAACCCTCAGGAGCAAATTGAAGAATATGTTCTTTGCCTTTTGAATCGATTGAATATTGGCGAAGTAAACCTTTTTCTACAAAATACGTATATTTACTTATCTCCCCAGCTTGCAATAAGAATTCGCCTTTTTTGATTTTTTTCGTTGGGCAAGTCTTCACCAACTCTTGCATACAAGAAGGTTCCAAATCTACATTTGCGTTCAAGTAAGAAGAAAATTCAAATCGATTCATGCTGTAAAGATAGTGAAAGACAGTTAGTGAGCAAAGTGGGCTAGTTAGCCAGTGAGCAAAGTGGGCCAGTGAGTAAAGAAAAACCCCAGGCTTCCACCTAGGGTTTTCAATTAGTATTTCCTCTCTCGTCTCTCGTCTCTACTAACTATTCTTCTGCTCATATCTTTTTCTTTCGTTTGCATCTAAATAGATTTTACGCATACGAAGTGATTTTGGAGTGATTTCAAGGTATTCATCTTTTTGGATGAATTCCATACACTCTTCTAAGGAGAAGCTTAATTTTGGTGCAATTTTCACGTTATCATCAGAACCAGATGCACGCATGTTAGTTAACTTTTTAGAGTTTTGGAGATTGACCTCAATGTCGTTCTGACGATTGTGCTCTCCCACGACCATACCCGTGTAAACTTCTTCTCCTGGATCGATGAAGAACACCCCTCTGTCTTGTAATTTATCAATAGCATATGGTACAGCAGCACCCGTATTCATTGAAATTAATGATCCATTGATTCTACCCGGAATTGCACCTTTGAAAGGCTCGTAACTGATAAAACGGTGGGCCATGATCGCTTCACCATACGTTGCAGTTAATACTTTTGAACGCAAACCAATTAAACCACGTGATGGGATGTTAAATTCTAAGTGTTGTAAGTCACCCTTCGGTTCCATGATCAACAATTCACCCTTTCCTTGAGTAGCTAATTCAATTACTTTTCCCGCAACCTCATCTGGTACGTCAACCACTAAAGATTCAATTGGCTCTAATTTTTGACCATTTTCATCTTCTTTGTAGATTACTTGTGGCTGACCTACTTGTAATTCATAACCTTCGCGACGCATGGTCTCGATTAGTACCGACAAGTGAAGGATACCACGGCCAAATACCAAAAATTTATCCTCACTTTCAGTTGGGATAACTTTTAAGGCTAGGTTTTTTTCTGTTTCTTTAAATAAACGATCTCTTAAGTGACGAGAAGTAACGAATTTACCTTCTTTGCCAAAAAATGGAGAGTTGTTAATGGTAAACAACATGTTCATGGTTGGCTCGTCAATCGCAATACGATCTAATGCTTCTGGGTTTTCTGCATCTGCTATGGTATCACCAATTTCAAAGTCTTCAATACCGGTAACGGCACAAATTTCTCCAGCGGAAACAGAACTAACTTTAACCTTGCCTAAACCTTCGAATACATGTAATTCTTTGATTCGCATTTTCTTGATAGAACCATCAGCTTTACACAATGCAATTTGCATGTTTTCTTCTAATGTACCTCTTTCCACACGACCTACGGCAATTCTACCCACGAAAGAAGAATAATCCAAGGAAGTAATTTGCATTTGCGGTGTTCCCTCGTTTGCTTTTGCTGCTGGAATATGCGCAACAATGGCATCTAATAAAGGCAAAATATTTTCAGTTTGAACTTTCCAATCGGTATTCATCCAACCTTGTTTTGATGAACCATACAAACATGGAAAATCTAATTGATCTTCTGTGGCGTCTAGGTTGAACATTAAATCGAAAACTTGCTCATGAACTTCATCTGGGCGACAGTTTTCTTTGTCCACTTTATTAACCACTACGATTGGCTTTAATCCTAATGAAATGGCTTTTGATAAAACGAAACGTGTTTGAGGCATTGGTCCCTCAAAGGCATCGACCAATAAAATTACACCATCAGCCATACGTAGAACACGTTCGACCTCACCTCCAAAGTCGGCGTGACCTGGTGTATCAATAATATTAATTTTTACATCACCGTAACGAACAGAAACGTTCTTGGAAACGATGGTGATTCCTCTTTCTCTTTCTAAATCATTATTGTCAAGGATTAAATCACCAAATTCTTGGTTTTCTCTAAAAATTTTAGAGGCATGAATAATCTTGTCTACTAAGGTTGTTTTACCGTGGTCAACGTGCGCAATAATGGCAATGTTACGTATGCTTTGCATAAATCTTTTGGATAAGTTTGTCTCATTTGCCTGATGCTCTGGCAAATTAAGGTGCAAAGGTACGGATATTTTCCTTGAAAAGTACTATTTTGTTGACAATACTTTCGGCATCGATCCCACAAATTTTGTATAACTCCATTTGTTCACCATGTTCGATGACCTCGTCTGGAATGCCTAAGCGAGTAATAGGCGTAGTATATTGATGATCAATCGCAAATTCTGCAACGGCTGAGCCAAATCCTCCTTTTAGAGAAGAATCTTCAATGGTTACAATTTGTTTATAATTTTTTAATATTTCGTGTAAAAGGTTTTCGTCTAATGGTTTGGCGAATCGCATATCATACAAGGCGGCTTTGACGCCTTGTTGATGTAACATTTCACATGCTTTGAGCGCTTGGTTTCCAATATTTCCTAAGCTAACAATCGCTATATCTTTTCCTTCCACTAATTGAATACCTTTTCCAATTTCAATTTCTTGGAAGGGAGTTCTCCAGGCTGGCATGACACCTTCGCCTCTTGGGTAGCGGATGGTAATGGCTTGTCCCAATTCTTTGAACTTATCGAGCGAAGCAGTATACATGATATTACGTAATTCTTCTTCGTTTCGTGGGGCAAAAACAATCATATTTGGAATACACCTCATATAAGAAATATCATAATTTCCATGGTGAGTTGCGCCATCGGCACCAGCTAATCCAGCGCGATCCAAACAAAAGATGACAGGTAAATTTTGCAAACAAACATCGTGAATTACTTGATCATACGCACGCTGCATGAAGCTAGAATAAATATTACAAAAAACGGTGAGTCCTTGTGTGGCCAATCCAGCCGAAAATGTAACTGCATGTTGTTCGGCGATACCTACATCAAAGGCTCGATGGGGCATGGCACGCATCATAATATTTAATGAACTTCCCGAGGGCATCGCAGGAGTAATTCCCATGATTTTGGGGTTTTGCTCTGCTAATTCCAAAAGTGTATGTCCGAATACTTCTTGGTATTTAGGTGGTTGGGGATCGTCAAACGTTTTCTTTTGGATTTCACCTGTGTTTTTATCAAATTTTCCAGGAGCATGCCAAAGCGTTTGGTCTTTTTCGGCGAGTGAGTACCCTTTCCCTTTTGTGGTAATGCAATGTAATATTTTTGGACCAGGGATGTCTTTTAAATCATTTAATACCGTTACTAAATGTTCTACATCATGACCATCAATGGGTCCGAAATATCTTAAATTAAAAGATTCAAATAAATTGCTTTGTTTTAAAATGGAGGCTTTAAGTCCATTTTCAATTTTTGAAACAATGTCTTGAGCAGATTTGCCAAATTTCGACATCTTACCCAAAAGCTTCCACACATCGTCCTTCATTTTATTGTAGGTATGTGACGTACGAATGTCTGTCAAATATTCTTTTAAAGCACCTACATTGGGGTCGATGGCCATGCAATTGTCGTTTAAGACAATCAATAAATTATTGGGGATGTCTCCTGCATGGTTCATGGCTTCGAAAGCCATACCGGCTGTCATGGAACCATCTCCAATCACAGCAATATGTTGTTTTTGAAATTCTTTTTTGTAATGTGAGGCAACTGCCATTCCCAAGGCAGCAGAAATTGATGTGGAAGAATGACCCACCCCAAAGGTATCGAAATGACTCTCAGCTCGTTTGGGAAATCCAGAAATACCTCCTAATAATCGGTTAGTATGAAAAACATCTCTTCTTCCTGTAAGGATTTTGTGTCCATAGGCCTGATGTCCTACATCCCATACCAACTGGTCTTCTGGGGTATTAAAGACATAGTGCAAGGCTACAGTCAATTCTGTTACACCTAATGAAGCCCCAAAATGACCTCCATTGACCGACACATTGTCGATGATAAATTGTCTTAATTCAGCACAAACTTCGGGTAGATCCTTAGAAGCTAATTTTCGTAAATCGGCTGGAGCATTTATTTTTCCTAAAATGGGTCCCGGTTGAAACTGCATCCTTGTTTGTTTGTTGAATATTTTACAAAGGTAAAAATGTTTTACGCTACTTGTTATTTTGACTGGCTTTAAATAGCCTTCTTTTTTCAGTTTTATTTAAACTATCATATCCAGAGGTAGAAATTTTATCTAAAATTTCATTTAATTCTTCCTCTTCAATCTCCTCATCCTCTTTTTCTTCGATGGGTAAAAGTTCTCTTGAAAGACTTCCAGCAAAGGTCATGACTTTCGGTTTCTCTCGTGAATAAATAACCCAATTTCGCTTAAAATTTAATCCAAAAAGGTACCCCATCATAGCACCTCCTAAGTGGGCAATGTTTCCTCCTGCGTTACTTCCTGTTGTTTCAATGAATGACCAAACTACATAGAAAATCGAAATATATTTGATGGGTATCATTCCAAAAAAGAACAAAGAAACACGATAATCAGGTCGGATGGTGGCTGCTGCTACAACGATTGCATAAATTGATGCTGATGCCCCATTTAATAAGGCAGGACCTTTTAATACAAAATAGGAAATACTATTCGTGATCAATAAATAGGCAATTCCTCCTGCAATACCTCCCAATAGGTATAATTTTACTACTTTTTTTTCACTAATGAAATCGCTTAAAATGGTTCCAAACCAATATAGAATGGCCATGTTAAACAGCAGGTGAAAGATTTCTGTATGAACGAACGAATAACTAATAAAAGTCCAAGGTTTTTTAAAAACAACGGAATATTGGTTGGAAAGCGAAGTCCAAGTAAACATTTCGTTGAATTGTTCAGGATGTTTTCCAAGGATCAAGAATAATTTTAGTGCAGTAATGAGGACAAACACAAAGCAATTGACAAGAATAATTTTCATCATCCCTTTTTGGGGATGTGAAAATATTGACTTTATATCTTGCCAAATATCCATCATATCAATAGAAGTTATTTCTCTTCGTCCCCCAAAATTTCAATAAAATGACAGCAAAAAGCATGCCTCCAATATGAGCAAAATGTGCGACATTATCACCGGTATTGTTCTCAATGCCTGCATACATTTCATAAAGGCCATAAAAAGTTACAAACCATTTGGCCTTGATAGGAATGGGGAAGGGGAAAAGAAACATTTCCGAATTTGGAAATAAATATCCGAACGCCATGATGATTCCAAATATAGCACCTGAAGCCCCTCCTAAAATTGAGGAACTGACAATTTCTTGATAATTCTGCTGAATCAAGGTGATGTTTACTAAACCTCCTGGTGCAGAAATTTTACCATATTTTAACCAATAATCTGTCAAATTTATGGTATTAGGGTCTGATAGTGCGATGCGAGTTGCTCGTCTTAAATCTGCAAAATCCACATAATATTGAATGCCCATGTATAATAAACCGGCTCCTATTCCACAAAAGAAATAGAAAAAGGTGAATCGTTTATTGCCCCAAATGCGCTCCAGTAAGCTTCCAAACATGTACAACCCAAACATGTTACTGATGAGATGCATCAACGAGGAGTGAATAAACAAATAGGTAATTACCTGATAAAAATGAAAATTGGAGGATTCAAAATAATGCAATGCTAAGGCTTCTTGAGGTAGTAGGCCTGTCATCGTCAAAATATAAACCAGTATATTGATTCCCAATAGTTTTTTTACTGTTGGTGTTAATTGTTGTAACATCTTATTCTTCGTAACCCCAATCGGTTATGTTTTTTAAGTCTTTTACTAATAAACCCATTTCCTTGAAATACGAACGTATTTCATCTACTTTTTCATAGTTTTTATTGAATTTAAAATCCTTGTATAAATTCAACAATCCTTTTGATAAAGCATCCCAATTTTCGTTTTTTTCTTCTACTAAACCTAACACATCTTCCATAAACGACACGTATTTAGCTTTTAAGTCGTTAAATGCTGTTTTGCCTAAATGCTCAAAAGATAGTTGGCCCGTGTGTAATTGGTTGATCTTTTTTAGTAGATTAAACAATTGAGCAATACCAATAGCTGTATTCAAGTCATCATTCATTCCCTCATAAAACCCTTGAATGGCTTTTGAAATTTCCTCCGTATGTTTTGCATCAACTGTTTCTGCAAGTTCCGAAGGGAATGACATCTCACGAATGATTTTCAGACCATTTGCCAATCGTTTATACCCTTTTTGAGCCGCTTTTAAGGCATCATTAGAAAAGTCTAATGTGCTTCTGTATTGCGATTGAAGCATAAAAAAGCGTACTGTCATCGGAGAGTAGGCTTGTTCTAATAAGGGGTGTGAACCGGCAATTAATTCAGACGGCAAAAAGGAGTTTCCTAATGATTTGCTCATTTTTTGACCATTAACGGTCAACATATTCGTGTGCATCCAGTATTTTACAGGAGCCCTGTCATATGCGCCTTTTGCTTGTGCAATTTCACATTCGTGGTGTGGGAATTTTAGGTCCATTCCTCCTCCATGTATGTCAAATTGGTCACCAAGGTATTTATGACTCATACAAGTACATTCCAAATGCCATCCCGGAAATCCATTTCCCCAAGGAGAAGGCCAACGCATGATATGCTCAGGTGAAGCATTTTTCCACAAGGCAAAATCAAGCGGATTTCGTTTTTCACCTACACCATCTAAATCTCTTGTTTCAGTTAATAAATCCTCAATAATTCTGCCTGATAATTTACCATATTCTCCTCCTTTCTTGTTATAGGCCTCAATATCGAAATAAACTGACCCGTTGGATTCATAGGCTAATCCTTTCTCTAAAAGGATTTTTGTGGTTTCAATTTGTTCCACAATGTGGCCAGTTGCGGTTGGTTCGATACTAGGAGGAAGTAAATTAAAGGTTCTTAAAACGCTGTGAAAATCGTTTGTGTAACGATATACAATTTCCATAGGTTCCAATTTCTCTAATTTGGCCATTTTGCCAATTTTATCTTCACCTTCATCACCATCACCCACCAAGTGGCCAACATCGGTAATGTTTCGAACATAACGAACCTTGTACCCAATATGCGAAAGGTAACGGTATAAAATATCAAAAGATGTGAAGGTTCTTAAGTTGCCCAAATGAACGTAATTGTAAACGGTAGGTCCACAAACATACATCCCAACATGGGGAGCATTTAAAGGTTCAAATAATTCCTTTTCTCTACTTAACGTGTTATAAATCTTTAATGCTTGCATGGTATTTCTTAAACCTTGTATCTATTTTAGACATACAAGAATTAAAATTACTTCATTCTTTTTATGTTGCCAAAAAATCAGCAGATAATCACTTATCTTTGTAAGATTATTCAGAAGTATGCGACTACAAGAAATAGGCGAAAATAAAATTTATCAACAACAATTTATCGAATTCCCTGTTCATTTATATGCAAATGACACGAATTGGATTCGTCCATTAGATAATGATATCAACGCCATTTTTGACCCCAAGAAAAATCCTCATTTAAAAAAAGGGGAAGCGATTCGTTGGTTACTATTCAATGAGGAGGAGGAAGTGATTGGTCGAGTTGCTGCCTTCCATGATGGAAAAGAAGCCAAAGAGGGAGAGATGCCAGTAGGTGGTATGGGTTTTTTTGAATGTATTGAGAATGAGACCGCTGCTCGAATACTTTTTGATGCCTGTAAGGATTGGTTAAAAGCTCGAGGTTTTGAAGCCATGGATGGCCCGATTAATTTTGGGGAGCGCGATAGCTTCTGGGGATTAATGGTAAAGGGTTGGGAGTTTGAACCTACCTATAAAATGCCTTGGACCAAGAAATATTACATCGATTTTTTTGAAAATTATGGCTTCAAGGATTATTTCCAACAATTAGTGTTTGTTTCCTCCATCAGCCACCCACATGTTACTCCGGCTGTAGAAGAAAAAGCCCGACGGATTTTTGAGAATCCTGATTATTATTTTCAACATATTGAAAAATCAAAACTACCTAAATACGCGGAAGATTTTCGTGTCATTTTTAATGCTGCTTGGGCAAAATTTCCAGGTGTAAAGGAAATGAGTTCGGAACAAGCCCAAAATTTGGTCAAGAAAATGAAACCTATTTTGGATGAGCAACTACTTTGGTTTGCTTATACCAAAGAAGGTGATCCAGTTGC
>JBEGQV010000021.1:0-8720 GCA_041180785.1 Bacteroidota bacterium
ATGGTTTTTTTAGCCAAATGAAATGTGAGACTGCAACCTATAATCACCGCAGTACTCCAGTAAAATGCAGTGGGTAATTGAAAATCTTTCAACCAATCGGCTCTCGATTTACTTACTACAAAAGCACTAGTAAGTCCCGCAAACATCATCGTCATACTTACCATTGCAAATAACAAAATCAGTTTTGCCGATCTTGATTTTTTTGCTTTTTCTTCATCTTGTATCATTGTCATACCTGTACTATCTTAAAAATTTGTCAAATATATAAACTAATTGTAACAACGTAATGTAAGAAACACTTACTAACATTAAGGTTCTAGCTGCCTTGGCTGTTCGCAATTGATACAATCGAACGGCGTAAAACAACATCCACAAGCCCAACAAAAATACTATACTGGCAGTTATGGGTGTAATAAATAATTGACCCGTATATCCTAAAACCGGTAAAAGTGATGCAACAATCAACCAAACAGTATACAGAATAACTTGCAAGGCGGTTCCATTATCTTTTTTCCCTGTTGGCAACATAAAAAATCCTGCCTTTTCATAATCTTCATATAAAAACCAACCAATGGCCCAAAAGTGAGGGAATTGCCAAAAAAACTGAATCAAAAACAAGGTTCCGGCTTCAATTCCAAAATTACCTGTTGCCGCAACCCAACCCAACATAAACGGAATAGCTCCAGGAAATGCACCCACAAATACTGAGAGAGAAGTAACCGTTTTTAATGGCGTATAAACACTTGTGTATAAAAATATTGAAATAGCCCCAAACATCGCTGTTTTTGGGTTAATCGTGTATAATAATAGAATTCCAATTATTGTTAGCAAACAAGCAATTGCCAATGCAACGTTAGACTTCATTCTACCGGCAGGAATTGGTCTATTTTTAGTTCGATCCATTAAAGCATCTAAATCTTTTTCAATCACTTGATTAAAAGCATTCGAAGCTCCTACCATACAATAGCCTCCGATGGCTAATTTAAATAATTGAAACCAATACAATGAATTGAAATCAGTTGCTCCTAAAACAAAACCAGCAATAGATGAAAATACCACACTAATAGCCAAACCCGCCTTAGTAATTGCTTTGAAATCGAGATATATGGATGTAAGAGAAAAAGTCCTCAATGTATTTGGTATAAAACTGGCGCGAAGATACAAATAAGATTACAGAATGCAGAACCTGAATTTTAGATTTTTTAAGAAAAAATGCTAAAAAATTATTTTTTACTGGTATCAAAAATAAAAAATAAATAGCCACTTAGGACCAGTAGTACCACTTCAAAAAACAGCAAGGAAGTTACAATCCCAAAAGCATCTGCTAAATAACCTAAAACAATCGCTGGAATTCCAAAACCAACATACCCAAAAAACATATATCCCGACACCGCTCGCGCTTTTTGACTGCCCCCTAAATCAGCAATTATAGCCAATCCTCCTTGATAACTAAATCCATAAGCTGCAGAACCAATAAAAGCAGTACCCAATAACACTACAGGCAAAAAACCCAAATAGGAACCTAATACTACTAAACCGAAACCAAAAGGAATAATGGCAAATCCTAATTTCAAACTAGTTTCAGGCTGAAATCTTTTTCGAATAAACGGCTGCATAAAACCGCCGGTCCAATTAATTAGCACCAAACAAAATCCGGCATAAGCAGTAAGATGAAATGTAGCCAATTGGGTTGGAATAATGGCAATCACCACTCCTGTTGTAGCCCAACACAGTGCAATGGATAAATTCACAGGAAAGGATCCTTTGGGAAAATACGGCAACCGAACCAAATTACCTCCAATTGGCGGTAATTTAGGAAGATAAAATGCCAATACTATTCCAAAAATTGTAATGCCGATAGCAATAAAATAAGTAACCGGTAAATAGGTAAAATGTAGTAACAATACACCACTTGTCATAAATGCGCCTCCACTAAATCCAATTGCTGTTGCCATTGAAGTAGCATTGGAAGCACGAACAGAAGCATTGGCGTCTTTTGAAACAATTTCTGAAATATACGCTGTCCCAGTTCCCATACTCAACGCTAAAGCAACGCCTTGAAAGAATCGCGCCACTATCAAAGCATATACTGTCGGAAAAACAGTTATTGTAAGATTTGAAGCTAAAGCCAAAAACAAGCTAAAAAGCAAAACTGGCTTTCTTCCTATTCGATCTGAAATTCCTCCCAAAAACACATAACATGGCAACATTCCTAAAATATAGGTAGCTAATACTAATGCCGTCTGACCATTATTAAATCCCGCTAACTCGGCATAGGGTCTAAAAAGCGGCATGGATATGTTGACTGCCAAAGTAATCAAAAAGAGAGCAAAAGATATAATTGAAGTGGGCTGTAATCTCATCACTTTAGTTTGTATAAAAAAATCCCACCGAAGTGGGATGCATGTTCTTATTATTTATGAGACTGTTTTCTCATTCTTTTAGACAAAAGCACAAAAGCTAATGCCACAGTTGCTCCAGTTAAATTAGCCAATATATCAAAAAAGTCTCCATTTCTAGTTGTGGTAAATTGGTCTTGCGCAATTTCAATTCCAATTCCAAAAACTAGAGAAAAACAAACTGCAACAAAAAGAAGTTTGAGCTGGTTCTTTTTTTGAACTTGTTTTTTGAAAAACAAAAACCAAAGTAGGGTGAATACAAAATGAAAAAAAGCATGTACTAATTTATCTACATTTGGGATAGTAATGGTTGGAATATCATTTGAAGGCGTCAAACAAAAAAAAGCGACTACAGCAGTCCAACAAAATGCAATCCAAAAAAAGAAATTTCTAAGCACCAATTAATTCTTTGTACGATTCACTTGAAAGCAACGAATCTAGTTCTCCTAAATCAGCTACTTTTACCTTAATCATCCAACCCGATCCATAAGGATCTGTATTAACACTCTCTGGTGTACTTTCTAGCTCTTCGTTAAATTCAATAATTTCACCGGATAATGGCAAAAACAAATCAGAAACCGTCTTCACTGCTTCCACTGTTCCAAAAACCTCATCTTTATCCAAGGTTTGATCCAAAGTTTCAACCTCTACATAAACAATGTCTCCTAATTCTTTTTGAGCAAAATCAGTAATCCCAACCGTTGCAACATCTCCATCAATGCTTACCCATTCGTGATCTTTTGTGTACTTTAAATTTGCAGGTATATTCATAATATGCGTATATAAAATTAATTATTGAATTCAAGTGGCAAAGGTAGTATCTTCATTCGAAATTTGAATTAGAATTAAAAATTAATTTCCAAAATTATAACGAAGGGTAAAACCAGAGCGAATATTTGTCAATGGGAAAGTGGTCGAAACAACCGCTTTAGAAAACGAATGATCGTAATAAAATATTGCTGTCAAATTTTTACTCAACGAATAATCAGCAGTGACTTTTAAAGACCAAATGTTTTGTCCCGCAGCTAATTGATTTTTTATATAATCCAAATACCTTACAATAGTTTGATTGTCTCTTAACGATAAATCCGCTTTCAAATTAATATCGCTTTTAATAATCCCTGTTGGTGAATCGGCCAATCGGGATGAGAAAATAACGTCCTTGAATCGATATCCTAGACCAATAACGTATTCTATACCTTTGACTTCTGTCAACAAATTATTATCAAAACTCATCGATAAGGCCCTGTCTTTTTTAATCTCTGTCAGTACTTTCAAAGAGTTTTTTAATTCAATATCCATACGAATTAATGGACTAAACTGTTCTACTAAATTTACATTAGACATAATCGTCGAATTCAAAAAATTCCCGTTTTTATCAACTCCATTCGGATTTTTGTCGAATTCAAAATTAGAACGAAACGCGTTTATCGTATAAGAAGATCTATAGTTATGTTGGAACGAAACTCGTTTAAAGTTATTCTTAAAAAACTCATATCGCATGAATCCGTTATATCGAATAGACCAATTAGGCAATGGAAAACTCTTGAAAATTCCTAACGAAGCATCTGCTGCGTTAGTCCCTGAATAGGCTGCCAAAAAAGCGGGTAATAAAACGGCTTGATTATTTTTCCCGAACCCCTTTGGAAAACCATCCGGATCCAGATTGGCAGGATTGGCAATATCAATCCCTTTTTGAAGTGCTAATCGATTGGCTACTACCAATCGGTTCGTTCTAAAATCATCAAAGGCTGCCGAGGAAGTTGCATCGCTAGTAGAAAATGCCGTCTTAATTAAAACAGTTGAAATAGAAAAAATACCCGAGCTATATGGTGATCTTGGATTGTAAACCCCATTAGTAATATCGTATTGTTCAGAAAAATTTTCAGAATACGATCGGTCTAAAGTCATATCTATTTTTAAATCAGGAAACAAGTCTACATTGGCAGAAGCCTTAAAAATTCTATTCTGTACCTGAGTAAAATTTTGATTAAAATTAGGATAATTAGTCAACCATCCTTGTTTAGCTGCTTCGTATCGAACATCATCCTGACTTCCAAAAATGAATCCAAGA
Organism: Bacteroidota bacterium; assembly: GCA_041180785.1. Classification (GTDB taxonomy): domain Bacteria; phylum Bacteroidota; class Bacteroidia; order Cytophagales; family Spirosomataceae; genus Sandaracinomonas. Next base: position 4,474 of record JBEGQV010000021.1, read on the forward strand.
GTTGGTTTTGATGTTCCTAAAAAGCCTATGCCCGGCATATATCCTGGAAGCACCGTACCACTGTTATAGGTATAATTCATTTGAACATTTTTCAAACTGGTCAAAACACTAATTAAACCGTCCTTGAAGGGATTGGATTGATTTTGTTGCACATTGGCTCTTCCTATTTTTTCTCCTGGTTTAGGCGGTGTGTTAATTTTTGGCCTTGCATTTATCCCCACGTTAGATTTGGTCAATCCCAAATACTTATACAGGGATTCCATATTGAAAGTAGCATTCAAATTATTCGAATTGGCATTCTGAATTGTATTACCTAAATTGTAAGAGGTCCCTCCTATTTCAATTCTTGACAATGCTTCGGAAGTGCGTTGCCAACTGTAGTCTGCGGTATACGAATAGGTTGCCTTAACAAAACTAAATAAGGGAATTTTGTATATGGGTAGCTCATAGTTTACTACAATTTGTTGCTGGTGTTGATTGGGTGTACCAATATTCCAATAATCATCCCAAACCGTCAAGCCTTCTTTAGCCGTATTGTCTGGATTCAGATAACTCTTGACAATATTTCCAGAAGAAGCTGCATAATTTAACTTCAATGATTTGGAGAGATTGTAATTAAAACCGTATTGATAATTGAACGCATAATTTCTTCTATACAATGCGTCCAAGGCGATTCCTTCAACCCCTTCGACTTGTCTGAATTGTTGACGGTTGTATTGTCTTATTATATCGGTATTAAATGTAACATTAGCCGGTAAAAAATTAAAATTAAAATCTTGAAGTAATTTCCAATAATTACTTTTTTTCATAAAATTAACTTTTTTGAAAGGCTCAATTGGCTTGGATGAAAAAGTATAGGCAAAATCTACCGAAGAACTTACTTGTTGATCTGCATAATCTTCGATTTCAAAATCATGACGTTCCACTTGATTTATCGATTGAGAGAATGTAAAATTTTCTGGATCGTAAATATGTCCTTTCTTTTCTGGATTTTTCTCTTTTCGAACGCCAATAAAATTAATGCTAGTACGCTTCGTATAATCGATAGCACGATTGCGAATATTTGCTTTTCTAGCTGAATTAGTAGTATTGTCTAGCAACTGATTTAATCGAATATCTTGATTAAATGGATCGTATTCAGGTGTAATAACTTCTTCTCCAACACCATAGTTAAAAGGCAAGTTTACTCCCCATTTTTTAGGGAATAATTTTCCTAAATTCAAATTGGTAACAATATTATATTGCTGAATATCTTCACGACTGCGTTGATTTGGACCTTGCTCTAAAGTACCAAAGCCAATGGTACTTTTCTTTCCTGAAGCTGAAACTGTGGCAAAATCAGCCATATTAGAATCCACATTCAATATTGCTGCCATTCCACCTTTATTATCCATGTCGGCCAATCGAAGTTCGTTAAACCACACCTCACCTTTAATACGTCTCGACGTTTCATTACTTTTTACTCCTACCATTAAGGTTCTAACCAAACCAAAATTGGGATTCCCTTTAATTCCTAATCGAAGTTTATTGGGTTTATTGGCTGCTTTAGGGTCCAATTCGTCTTCATTTTTATAATAAATTCCATCTTGAGGCAGTGTCGAAGGGTCAACACCCATGGATTGTATTTTCAATTTGGTTAATAATTCCAAAGTCAAATCGATTTGGTTTTCTTCGGGCCAAACCACTTCTGGACTTAAGGGAGAGCAATTCGAATTGGCTGAGGACGAAGGCAATGTTACTTTTAATGGAATCTCAATTTGATAGAAATTTTGAGTAAAATCATTTCCAAAACGTATAAATCCAATCATTTGATTGTCACGAATCGCAATTTCATTAGGTAATGATTCTGCGTGCAAAAACATTTTCAATTTATTAAATTGACGCATATCCACACTTACATTTTTGAATACTGCTCTTGCGTCGCCCGTTTCTAAACCATCTCCTGCAACGCGTAACGAAAGGGATTGTTCATCTTGATTAATTACTGTATTGTTATTGTACAATTGCTCTCTAACCACTCCTGGCGGTGTGATATAATTGATGGGGCAACGTTCATTATTTTGCTGAAGATTTACAGCTAATACGTCTAAATCCGTTCTATCATCATCCACATTAGTATCTCTTGGATCTAAGGTGTTGACATATCTTCTCCATTCGCCACGAACCAAATCCAAAGCACCAAAGCGGAGCACCAATGGATTATTAAATCCTGTCATAAAGAGTCGCATGAATCGAATCGAACGAAAATCAGCAATAGAACCAATAGTATTTTGAGGTTGAGAAACCGGGATTTTGAATTGAATCCAACGGGCTTCAGTTGTACCGCCATTGGGCAATTCGACTTGTGTATTTCTAATGTCGGTAATATAATTTTGACCCACCTTCATATTCGGCATCATATCGATACTGTATTCATAATAGGCATTGATGGTATTCATGGTATTGTCCCTATTGACATCTTCCACATCAGGAAAGGTTGTTGAGCCTCTATTAGGTGTATCTACTGAAACTGCTGAATTTCCGTCGGTCCCATTGTAATTTTTGTAGCGCTGAAGTACATCTCCTGAGGTGTTCAAATAAAAAGTATAATCATCTGCCGCAGGATCTGTTTCTGAGGCAAAATTAGAATAGGTTGCCGCCTCTTCGTCATTTTTTAATCCATCCAAACCTATATCCTGATTACTTCTATTTTCAGCATTCGTATCAAAGGTGTAAATTAACGATTGAGATGCCGGTACATTACCCCATATCGGCCTTGGATTAGCTACAATTTGATTCGGTCCAAGTCCATTTTCGTATTGTTTTCTACCATCTTTTAGTACGTCTTCTGAAATTTCACCCAGGTTGAAATAAATTTTTCCTGTATTTGAAGTGTCTGTTGCTCCTTGTCCCACATACGGATCCAACACCCAAAACTGAATGTATTCGACGTTTCCTTGTTCAAAATTAGTCGAGTTGATAGCGCGCATTATTCCTCCAAAATTTTCCCTTGGGTTTAATGAAACAGAAGAATTATTGTTATACGGCCCTCGCTCTGAAGGAAAATAACTCAAATCTAAGGTGTTTATCACTTGTGATTGACCCTGAGCAATATCGGTTAATGGATATAATTCTTGGCTAAAAATCCTTCTGGTTGAATTCAAAGAAAGATCATCATTAGAAATTCCGGCAGGCCTTTGGGTATAAAAAACTGGGTCAACACTATACCAAGCCAGTTTAGCCCTCTTAAAACCATAACTCAAATTATTGGCGCTCTCATTAAAATTGTACCTACTTTCTGCATCATTGACAGGTGTAGATGCTAGAGTCCATGACAACGGAGATCGCATATCGATAGTAGATTGAGATCCTTCAAAATCATCCACATAAATTGTTGACTCCCCCTGAAACCTATCCGCTTTGGGTGTATCTGGCTTTAAAAAAGCAACTTCCCCTTTTATGGAAAGATTGGATGGTGCATCGGTATCAATATTCGGTAGTTTGTTGGCTAAACGGGTTAGAAAAGGAACCTCTGAAGAAAAAGCGGTATTGAATCCAAAGATGGTATTGTTTACCGACTCTTGACCAAAACTCGATTTTTGAGTGAAGGGTCTTTCGGTCATTTTTAAAAAGGTCGCCCCCACCAAAAATTTATCAGAAATTTTGTGCTCTACATTAACACCCATAAAACGTCTGGTCTGTTGGCCAAAAATAGAATTGTTTTCTAATGATACTTCAATCGGAGTGTTGGAGGCTTGCAAAGAAGGATCTAAAATTTGAACTCGACCCAGTTGATAATTCACACTGTAATCAATTCCTTCGACTAAGATCCTTCCAGCAGCAGAAACTTTAACTGATCCTTGTGGCACATTAAATGCTCCAATTGGAATCCCATCTCCTGTAGACGATTTGTACTTCCCTCGCAATAAAAATTTGTTTTTTTCACTTTCTTGTAAAGCTCCCGATTGGGTGTTGCGATACATATTTCTAAATACATATTTTTTTTGATTCGGATTATAGGTATCAACATCACTGTATTTTTCTCCTGAACCTGTATTGGATAACTTAGAAAAAAGTAATTCCCCAAAAGGCTCTTTTACTGTGAAAATAATTCGGGCATTTTGAGCATCAATGGTTAACCCTGGCATAAAATCAAAGAATCCGTCTCCACCCACTTGAGGATCGTTGTTATAATTCAATTTATCTAGATTGAATACTTTTAGCAAAGGTGTTTCTGCTACTTTGTTTTCAGGACTTGGATTTACAGG
>JBEGQV010000022.1:0-14320 GCA_041180785.1 Bacteroidota bacterium
GCTTTTCCTGAAAAATTAAATAGATAAATGAACTAAGGATTGCCAACAAATAAAGCGATTTTTGATAGATAAATCCTTTTTCTTTTCCAATGCGAACAGGAACAGAAAATTTGCCATTCATTCGATCATTTTCAATATCTCGTAAATTATTTAAATTTAATACGGCTACCGATAATAAACCTGATGAACTAGCCGGTAAGAGGATACTCCATTCGAACACCTTGGTTTGTAAATAATAGGAACCACAGGTTCCTACTAAGCCAAAAAAGAGAAATACGGAGAAATCACCTAGTCCCAAATATCCATAAGGTTTTTTGCCAATGGTGTAGGTAATAGCGGCTAAAATAGCCAATAAACCCAAAAGTAGAAAAACGACAAAGTCTTGAATAGTTGAATCTTTTAATCCAATGTAAATCAAATAGATACCTGAAATGAATGACAAAATACCAAATAATTTTACAGCATTTTTCATTTCAGGTATCGAAATTTTTCCTGTTTGAACTGTTCGTTGGGCGACTGTTCGATTTTTGGTGTCAATCCCATTGAGGGTATCTCCTAAATCGTTCGCAAAATTGGAAAGAATTTGAAGAAATAAAGTAGTAAAGATGGCTAAGGCTGCAATGGAAAAGGAAAAATGTCCTTCTGTTAAGGCAATCAAATTTCCTAGTAAAATGCTGGCAACCGCAAGGGGTAAAGTTCTAGGCCTTGCAGCCTCAACCCATCTGTTCATTTTATTTAGTTAATGCGGCTAAAAATTCTGGACTACTTGGTTTTACTCCTGATGCAAAGAAATTAGTTAATTCTCCTTTTTCGTTGATCAAATATTTGCAAAAATTCCATGAGGGCTCTTTGTCATTCCAACCATTTTGATTTTTGTCTGTCAACCATTTGTATAAATTACATTTTCCTTCGCCTTTTACCACTACCTTTTCCATCATTTGAAAGGATACACCATAGTTTTTGGTACAAAATGTTGCAATTTCCTCATTACTTCCAGGTTCTTGAGAACCAAATTCATTCGCAGGAAAACCCAAAATGACATATTGTGGATTTTCTTTGTGGAATTTTTCCCAGTCTGCATATTGTGGGGTAAATCCACATTTGGAGGCTGTGTTTAAAATGATGATTTTCTTTCCTTTAAATTGAGCTAAGTCAATTTCCTTACCATCAATTCCTTTCATTTTGAATTGATAAACCGTTTTTTGTGCTTCAACGGTAGTGCTTGCTGGTCGTTCTAAAATGGTCTTTTGCGTAAATGGAATCGCTAAAGCCGTTAAAATGGATCCGATTTTCATAACATTTAATAACATAGTTGTAAGCATTAAGAGTGATAAAAAAATGATTATTTTAATTTTCATTACATTCTTTCAGGTGCCTCGATTCCCAATAAACTGATGGAATGTTGCAAGGTTTTCCTTGTTTGATCTGCCAATATTAAACGAAAATTTTTCTTTTTTGGTTCTTCTTCGTTTAAAATACTTAATTCATTGTAAAATTTATTAAACTGTTTGGCCAAATCATACGCATAATTTGCAATCACCGAAGGTGCAAAATTCTTTGCAGATTCTTCTATTTTATTACCATAATCATTTAATAAATAGATTAATTCTTGTTCGCTCGATTCGATGATTTCATCTCCTTTTATAGCAATTATTTTAATTCCTTTTTCTTCTGCTTTACGTTGTATGGAACAAATCCGCGCATGTGTATATTGGATAAATGGCCCCGTGTTACCTTGGAAATCAATTGATTCTTCTGGATTAAACAACATTCTCTTCTTCGGATCTACTTTTAATAAAAAGTATTTCAATGCACCAAGTCCTAAATTGTTGAATAATTCATGCGACTCAGCTTCAGAAAATCCTTCAATTTTACCTAATTCCAAGGTTCTTTCTTTAGCAGTTTCAATCATTTCGGCCATCAAATCATCTGCATCTACAACAGTACCTTCTCTTGATTTCATTTTCCCACTTGGCAGGTCGACCATACCATATGATAAATGATAATTTCCCGTAGAAAATGGTTTGTTTAATTTTCGTAAGATATGGAATAGTACTTCAAAATGATAATCTTGTTCGTTTCCTACGACATAGACCGATTGATTCGCTTTAAAATCTTCATATTTTAATTGGGCAGTTCCCATGTCTTGCGTAATATAAACCGAAGTGCCATCTTTTCGCAACACGAGTTTTTGGTCTAAACCTACATCTGTTAAATCAATCCACACCGAACCGTCTTCCTTTTGGAAAAATACACCCGATGTTAATCCTTCTTGAACCAATTCTTTTCCTAATAAATAGGTATTGGATTCACGATAGGTTTTATCGAAATCTACCCCCATTACTTGATACGATGCTGCAAACCCTGCAAATACCCAATCGTTCATTTTGTTCCACAAGGCAACCACTTCTGCATCTCCTTGTTCCCATGCCAAGAGCATATCTTGCGCTTTTAAGAGGATTGGAGCTTCTTTTTTAGCCTTCTCCGCATCTACTCCTTGTGCAACCAAGGCGTCAATTTCAGCTTTATACGCTTTGTCAAAAGCAACGTAATATTTTCCAACTAAATGATCTCCTTTAATTTGACTACTTTCAGGCGTTTCACCATTTCCAAATAACTGATAGGCAAGCATGGATTTGCAAATGTGTATTCCCCGATCATTCACTAAATTGGTTTTTATGACCTCGTAACCTGCGGCACGCATGATTTGTGCGACCGAATATCCAAGAAAATTATTGCGTAAATGTCCTAAATGTAGTGGCTTATTGGTATTAGGTGAACTATATTCAATTAAAACTTTTTCTCCTTTTGATGGTAATGTGAAATCGTTTTTAGCATGAATCTGACTTAGAATAGTCGTCCAAACTGCATTATTTAAACTGATGTTTAAAAAGCCCTGAACCACTTGAATGCCAGATACGATGGTTGAATTTTTTAACAAATAATCACCTAATTGCTGCGCAATTAGAGGTGGGGCTAACTTTGCTTCTTTTGTAAAAGGAAAAACAACTAAGGTGTATTGACCCTCAAATTCCTTTTTGGTTTCTTGTAAGCTAACTTCCTCGACATTGATTGAAAACAAATCTTTCAATCCGGCAACAATAATTGATGATAATTCTTTTTGAATATCCAACATACTTTATATTCTCAAATTAAAATGCAAAGGTACAATTTATCCTTCGAATGTAAAGATTATATTTTACCTTTGTGGCCATGAATCCTGCAATTTATCAAGAAGCTATTCAATCACTCAAGTCAGGTGGTGTGATCATTTATCCGAGTGATACCTTATGGGCTTTGGGTTGTGATGCTCGTTTTGATGCATCAATTGAAAAATTATTTGAAATTAAACAGCGTCCAATCGATAAAGGTTTAATCGTATTGATTTCTAAAATTGAGCAATTGAACGAATATGTTGAACAAGTGCCAGATATTGCTTGGGACTTGGTTGAATTTGCAGAAGATCCCTTAACGGTCATTTATCCCAAAGGAAAAAATGTGAGTAAACATGTTTTGGGCCCTGATGGAAGCATCGCTATCCGTTTGGTAAAAGATGAATTTTGTAAAGGATTATTATATCGATACCAACGGGCGATTATTTCAACTTCAGTCAATTTATCAGGTGCTACAGCTGCTAAATCATTGGATGAAATAATGCCAGAAATTTCCTCTCAAGTCGATTTTGTGTTGAAACCTGAAGCGGGTCAAAAATTAACCCAAAAGGCGTCAAAAATTGTGCAACTGGGATTAGGTGGAGAATTTAAAATCATCAGAAATTAATGATTAGCGGAAAAGAGATCATTCAATATCCTATTTTTTCGATCATCGGAAAGGCTGCAGATAACCTGCGATTAGAAAGCTATGTGATCGGCGGGTTTGTGCGCGATCAAATCTTAAATCGACCCTGTAAAGATATTGATATTGTTTGCATAGGCTCTGGAATTGATTTAGCTATTGAGGTAGCGCGATTATACAATTTACCAGAGCATGGTGTTTCTGTGTTTAAAAACTTCGGAACAGCCATGTTGAAAGTTGAAGATGATTGGGATTTAGAATTTGTGGGAGCCCGAAAAGAATCCTATGACTATCATTCGAGAAAACCAACCGTAGAGGAAGGAAGCTTGGAAGATGACCAAAATAGAAGGGATTTTACAATTAATGCCTTTGCTGTTTGTTTAAATCAAGAAAATTGGGGCAATTTTATCGATCCATTTGATGGTTTAAAAGATTTGGAAGCAAAAATTATCCGAACTCCTTTAGATCCTAAAATTACCTTTTCAGATGATCCCCTTCGCATGATGCGTGCCGTTCGATTTGCAACGCAATTGGGATTTGATATTTCTGCTGAAACATTTGAAGCATTGCAGACAGAAAAAGATCGATTGTCGATTATTTCTTATGAACGTATTTCGGATGAATTGAATAAGATTATTCTAAGTAAAAAGCCATCTTATGGCTTTTTATTATTGGATGCCGCAGGCATCTTGTCCAAAATATTTCCTGAATTCGCTAAACTGAAAGGGGTAGATACCGAAGAAGGGAAAGGGCACAAGGATAACTTTTATCATACGTTGCAAGTGTTAGATAATATTTCTAAAGCCACTGACGACCTTTGGTGGCGTTGGGCTGCCATTTTGCACGATATTGCCAAGCCAGATACCAAAAGATTCGATAAACAGCGTGGTTGGACTTTTCACGGACATGAAGATTTAGGGGCTCGACAAGTTCCAGGAATTTTCAAACGATTGAAATTGCCCCTGAATGAAAAAATGAAATTGGTGCAAAAGTTAGTTCGATTGCATTTGCGTCCTATCGCTTTATCGAAAGAAGAAATTTCAGATGCGGCACTACGCCGATTATTGTTTGAAGCAGGTGATGATTTGGAAGCCTTGATGGCACTTTGTCGCGCTGACATTACTTCAAAAAATGGTGATAAAGTAAAGCGCTATCTTCGAAATTTTGATATCGTTGAACAGAAATTAAAAGAAGTAGAAGAAAAAGATCAAATCAGGAACTTTCAACCAGTTATCACCGGTGAAATAATTATGGAAACCTTTGATATTGGTCCAAGCAAAGAAATTGGCATCATCAAAGTAGCTATTCGAGAAGCTATCTTAGAAGGAATAATTCCCAATGATCTCGAAAAATCTTGGGAATTTATGCTTGCAGAAGGTGCTAAATTGGGATTGTCACCAAAGCAATGAAAAGGGACTCGTGTATAGTTTTTTAAGTTATACAATCGAAAATAGCTGCGGATTTAAATCCGCAGCTATCAATGTAATTTAAATAGTATTTGAATTATTACGATTTTTAACCTTAAAAGCTGCAGAATTAATTCTGCAACTTTAGGGTCATTCAATTCTTTTACATTTAAAGTTTAATAAACAGCTCCTCCTTCGGATAGCGAACTTTCGCAGCACCTGTCATGAAATCTGCTTCGGTGTGACGTTCACCAACGGCTAACATCAATACAGAATGCAATCCTTTTTCCTTCAAGCCTAATAATTCATCCAACTGAGCTGGAACAAATCCTTCCATAGGCGTAGAATCAATTCTCAATTCTGCTGCTGCCGTTAAAGCGGTACCCATGGCTAAATATACTTGTTTGGCAGCCCAAGTTGCTTGTACATCTTGTGGCAAACGTAATAAAGAGCCAGCAATTGCATTTTTGTAATCGCCTAACGCATCAACTGGTACGTTTCTTTGTTTGGAAACCGTATTGATGAAATGATTGATTTTTTCTTCCGTTACTTCATTCCAAGCAGCAAATACCAATAAATGAGATGATTCGATGACCTGCGGTTGTCCATAAGCAATTGGTTGAATTTTAGCCTTTAATGCTGGATCTTCAATCACAAAAACCTGATACGGTTGTAAGCCGAATCCAGAAGCACTTAAACGGATAGCTTCTAATAAATGGTCAATTTTATCTGCTGAAACTTTTGCTCCAGTCATCCTTTTTGCCGCATAGCGCCAATTCAAAGATTCTAATAATGTCATGATAAGTTAATTTTTAGTGGCGCAAAATTAGAGCTAAACCTTTCTATTTATAAAATTTTTGACATATTTTTTTTTAATATTGAACATGGATTCAACATTTACCCTTTCTAGTCCTTTATTTTTAGGCTCCAATTCCCCTCGACGTAAAGAAATTTTATCCTCTGCTGGATTTTCATTTACCGTTTTGCCAGCCGACATCGATGAAAGTTTTGATGAGAAAATGCCCTTGGAATTGGTTCCTAAATTCTTGGCGGAAGAAAAAGCGAAGGCTTTACAAGAATCTATTCAAACTAATGCATTTGTATTAACAGCCGATACAGTAGTGATTGTAGGAGATAAAATCCTAAACAAACCTACAGATCGAAAAGAGGCATTTCAAATGCTAAAAGCGATTTCAGGTAAAACCCATCGGGTAGTAACTGGTTATTCGATTCAAGGTCCAGGAATTTCCTTGGTCGATGCGGATATTGCGGAGGTGACTTTCCGAAATTTAGAAGATTGGGAAATTGAATTTTATGTAAAATCAGGTTCCGCCCTCGATAAAGCTGGAGCCTATGGAATTCAAGATTTTATCGGAATGGTCGGAATCGAAAAATTAGAAGGTTCTTTTTATACTGTGATGGGCCTACCTATATATAAAGTTTATCATGCTTTGAAGCCCTTTATTTTAGAAGGAAGGGATTTAATTATGAGTTATGAGTTATGAGTTATATAGAAAAGCTTTCCCCACACCCACAAGTTCTTGCTGCATTTGGATTTTTGAATTGAAAACCCTTGCCGTTTAAACCGTCTGAAAAATCTAATTCAGTTCCTGCAAGGTACAAAATGGATTTTTTATCGACCATGATTTGAATTCCTTTGTCTTCAAATACCATATCCGATTCTTTTTTTTCTGCTGAAAAATCCAAATTATACATTAATCCTGAACATCCACCGCCTTCAACCGCTACGCGAATGTGGTATTGATCGGTTAAGCCTTCTTTGTTTCTTAACTCCTTTATTTTATCTGCAGCTATATCTGTTACCGTTACCATCTTTTTAATTTTTTTACAAAATTACATTTTTTTTGATTTTTTTATTCTTATTTAAATTAATTCTAAATAATCTATGGTTTTTGAACAAAAGTCCATGTAATTTTGTTCCCTAATTCAAGAATCAACAATTTATTATGCTTTCAATTAACAATTTACATGCCCGAATAGGAGAGAAAGAAATTTTAAAAGGCATCAATTTAGAAGTTAAGCCTGGGGAGGTTCATGCCATTATGGGACCCAATGGTTCTGGAAAATCTACCTTAGCATCTGTTTTAGCAGGAAGAGAGGATTATGAAGTAACAGAAGGTTCGGTTGTTTTTCAAGGGAAAGATTTATTGGATTTAGCACCTGAAGAAAGAGCTGCAGAAGGAATTTTCTTGGCATTTCAATATCCTGTTGAAATTCCTGGTGTTTCAACGACTAATTTTTTGAAATCTGCAGTAAATGAAATTAGAAAATACCGTGGAGAGGAACCAATGGATGCCGTTCAATTTTTGAAAATGTTCAAAGAAAAAATGACCTATGTGAACATCGATCAATCTTTGTTATCTCGTGCCTTGAATGAGGGATTTTCTGGTGGTGAAAAGAAACGTAATGAAATCTTTCAAATGGCTGTTTTAGATCCTAAATTGGCTATTTTAGATGAAACAGATTCAGGATTAGATATCGATGCTTTACGCATTGTGGCAGAAGGGGTCAATAAATTGAAGAGTCCTGATAATGCAACCATTGTTGTGACGCACTATCAGCGATTATTGGATTACATCGTTCCAGATTTTGTACATGTGTTGTATAAGGGAAGAATTGTGAAGTCAGGTACGAAAGAATTAGCCCTTGAATTGGAAGAAAAAGGATACGATTGGATTAAAGCGGAAGTAGATTAATATGAAATCAACAACAAGAGAACTAGCAATTAAATCTTTTCAGGCAGTTGGTTTTCCTACTTCCAAAATGGAAGAATGGAAATATACTTCCTTGAAAAACTTAAATGATATTGATTGGAATTGGAAAGAATTAGGTTTGACGGTCGCACAAACCCAGGGAATTGAAATTATTGGCCTTCAAGATTTACTGAATCAATCCAAAGCTTTTCAAAAGGTCTGGCAATCGAAATATCCTATTTTAGATCAAAATCCATTTTATGATTTAAATGCGACTCTTTGTGAAAGTCCATTAGTTCTTTGGGTAAAACAGGGAATTAAAGTTGAAAATCCGATTCGTTTGTCTTACACCTTGAAAGGAGTGGATAACAATACTGCTTTTCAAGCAAAATTAGTTGTATTCCTAGAGTCTGGAGCAGAATTATCGATTATTGAATCGGCAAGCTCTGAAAGTGAAAAGACTTTGGTTTCTAGTTATGTGCAAGAAATATTCTTATCAGAAAATGCAAAATTGACATACTTAAAGGAGCAAGATTTAAGTGATGATACCACACATGTGGATCAAACATTTGTATTTCAGGAAGGGGAGAGTCAGGCTGAAACCTTTACATTATCTTTGAATGGAGGTGTGATTCGCAATAATTTGCATTTCTATATCAATGGAGAACAAGTTGTTTCTAATTTAAATGGTTTATATGTTCCAGCCGGACATCAGTTAATGGATGCACACACGATTGTAGATCATCGGATGCCAAATTCAGAGTCGAATGAATTTTATAAGGGTATTTTGATGGATCATGCAACAGGTGTTTTTAATGGCAAAATTTTTGTGCGTAAAGACGCACAAAAAACCAATGCCTTCCAAAGTTGTCGGAATGTCCTTGCTTCCAACAAAGCAACGATGAATACCAAACCGCAGTTGGAAATTTGGGCTGATGATGTAAAGTGCTCGCATGGTACCACCACTGGACAGTTAAATGAGGAATCTTTATTCTACATGCGCTCTCGTGGTATTTCCTTGCAAGCTGCCAAAACCTTGCTATTGTTAGCATTTGCGCAAGAAGTGATTGATAAAATCCCTTTTGAAGAGGTAAAACAAGCACTTTCAGAGAAAATTATTAGCAAAATACAGGCTTCAAACGATTTGATCATCTAATGGTAACTCCTTTCAACATTGCAGCAATTCGTGAAGATTTTCCAATTCTTGATCAACAAGTAAACGGAAAGCCTTTAATTTATTTTGATAACGCGGCAACTACCCAAAAGCCTAAAGCAGTTTTAGAGGCATTAAATCATTATTACAGTTTTGACAATGCGAACATACATCGAGGAATTCATGCATTGGCCGAAAGAGCCACTGCCGCTTATGAATTGACTCGAAAAAAAATAGCATCCTTTATCAATGCAGCTTCTACCGAACAAGTTATCATAACTTCTGGAACAACTGGCAGTATCAATTTGGTGGCACAATCGTTTGGCAGAGCATTTATCGAAAAAGGAGATCAAATCATCGTTTCCAATTTAGAACACCATTCCAATATCGTGCCTTGGCAACTGATTGCCCAAGAAAAAGGAGCTAGCATAAAGGTAATTCCTGTTTCGGATCAAGGTGAATTAGACATAGAGGCATTTAAAGGATTATTGAATGACCGTGTGAAGTTGATTGCTGTAAATCATGTATCCAATGCCATAGGAACCATTAATCCCATTGAAGAAATCATTACACTCGCTCATCAAGTTGGTGCAAAAGTGTTAATTGATGGTGCTCAATCTGTTGCCCATTTTGAGATCGATGTACAAGCTTTAGATATTGATTTTTTGGCTTTTTCAGCTCATAAATTATTTGGTCCAACGGGTGTTGGCGTCCTATACGGTAAAAAAGAATTATTAGAAGCTATGCCACCCTATCAAGGGGGGGGAGAGATGATCAAAGAGGTTTCTTTTGCCGGAACAACTTATAACGAATTGCCCTATAAATTTGAAGCCGGTACCCCCAATATTGCAGATGTAATTGCCTTTGGGGCAAGTTTCGATTATGTAGCATCATTGCCTAAAAATGCCATTTGGGAGCAGGAAAAAGATTTATTAGATTATGCAACAACGAAATTGCAAGCCGTTGAGGGCTTGCGAATTGTTGGACAAGCACAATATAAAATTGCGGTCATTAGTTTTATAATTGATGGCATTCATCCACAAGATATCGGTGTATTGTTGGATCAATACGGTATTGCCATTCGTACGGGTCACCATTGTGCACAGCCATTGATGCAACGATTCGACATTGTGGGAACTTGTCGTGCTTCATTTGCGTTTTATAATACTAGAGAAGAAATTGATGCTTTTGTAATTGCCTTACAAAAGGTCGTTAACATGTTAGCCTAATGGGAGCAAGCATTAATGAAATACAAGATTCTTTGATTGAAGAATTTGCACTTTTTGAAGATTGGACAGATAAGTATGAGTACCTAATCGATCTAGGGAAAAAATTACCTGTGATGCCTGAGGAATTCAAAACAGAAGAAAATGTGATCAAGGGCTGTCAAAGTAGAGTTTGGTTGCATGCGAGTTTTGTAGATGGCAAAGTTGTTTTTGAAGCAGATTCGGAGGCAGTTATTGTAAAAGGATTAATCAGTATGCTGATTTGCGTTTTGTCAAATCAAACACCATCAGCAATTTTAACTGCTGATTTGTATTTTATTGATGCAATTGGAATGAGTCAGCACCTAGCTCAGACTCGTTCAAATGGATTGCTATCCATGGTAAAACAAATGAAAAACTATGCGTTGGCGTTTTCTGCAAAAGTTTAAAAGAATGGAAAAAACGGAAGAAAAAGGTAGTATGTTGACCGAAGCGGAATTGAAGGAACAGGTGGTAAAAGCCATCAAAACAGTTTATGACCCTGAAATTCCTGTAGATGTGTATGAATTGGGATTGATTTATGAAATTAAAATTTTCCCAGTAAATAATGTCTATGTGTTAATGACACTCACTTCGCCTTCATGCCCTTCTGCCGAAGCCATTCCTGTAGATATTGAAAAGGCCATTCGACAAATTGAGGGTGTCTCAGATGTTTCTGTAGAATTAACCTTTGATCCACCATATTCGCAAGATATGATGTCAGAAGTGGCAAAATTAGAATTAGGATTTATGTAAACTCATAACCTATCACTCATAACCCATAACTTAAAATTATGTACCCAGAACACTTAGTACATCCCATGCGGATGGATATCGTAGAAGGCGGATTTACGGAGTTAAAGACGGCTTCAGAAGTTGAGCAGGTGATGTCTCAGCCAGGAACAACCTTGTTGTTTATCAATTCAGTTTGTGGTTGTTCGGCAAGAACAGCTCGTCCGGGCGTGAAAGGAGCAGTTGCTTCATCTGAAAAAAAACCAACGAATTTAGTAACTGTATTTGCGGGTGTTGATCAAGAAGCAACTCAAAAGGCGCGTGAATTTACTCTACCATTTCCTCCATCTTCTCCTTCGATTGCCTTATTTAAGGATGGGGAGTTAGTGCATTTTGTGGAACGCCATCACATTGAGGGTCGCTCGGCAGAAATGATTGCTGCGCATTTAGAAGGTGCGTTTGAGGAATTCTGTTAGGATCCTTGTAATGAATTTTAATATAGAAGCTGCAGAATTAATTCTGCAGCTTCTAATATGGTTTAAAATAAATAGCCTCGGATTTAAATCCGAGGCTATTTAGATAAAAAACAATAAATGGTCTAATTCTTCGCTCCCCCAACAGCCCCAGAAGTACTAGGCTTTGGGTCACTTGCTTTTTCAGCAGCTTTCTTGGCTGCACCTTGGTAGTCGCCAGCTTTAATAAACGACATCTTTAGTAAATCAATATTTCTTCTTGTCGCTTGCAAGATTTGATCAGGAGTCAAGGCATTGATCTTATCTTCCAAATCTTTAGACCACTTCATCGATCTACCTAAGTATAGGTTTGAATTTAATAATCCGCTTAAAGAATTATCTTGTGATCTAGACACCTGGCGTGCTTGTGTTAATGATTTCTTGGCCTCCTCAATTTCTTTTTGAGTAAATCCTTCTTTTAAAACTTTTTCGATTTCCTCTTTAAAAGCAGCTTCCAATTTTGCTAAATTTTCCGGAGCGTAAATGGCATATCCAAGAAATGCACCAAATTCATCGATAGGGTGAACGCTAAATTGAGAACCTACTCCATAGGACAATCCGTCTTTTTGACGAATTCTATTCATCAATCGAGAACTTAATCCAGAACCACCACCCAGCATATAATTACTCAATTCCATTGCTGGATAATCTGGATTTGAATCTTTCATTTTGATAGGTTGATAAGCCAAGAAAAATGCATTTGCTTTATCTGGAGTTTCAATAGATTTACTCTGACCTTTTAAATCCTTGAAAATTTGAGGAATTCTAGTAAATGGTTTAGGCGATTTCCACGACGCGAATTCTTCTTTGATAGTTGCTTTTACTTGAGCATCATCAAAGTCACCAACCACTGAAAATGTTGCATTAGAAGCCCCATAAAAGTTTTTATAGAAATTTTTAGAATCCTCCAATTTGACATTTTTATACAATTCAGCAGCTTCCTCTAAGGTAGGCTTATATCGTACATCATTTTTAGGATAATGTCCAGTAGTTAACTGATTCATCGCATCCATTGCTTTTGCTTGAGGTTCACTTTTTTGAGTTTCAATGCTGGTTAAATTCTCTTGTTTTAATTTTTCAAATTCTTGGGCATCAAAAGCAGGATTTTTTAAAGCATCTGCCACTAATTTAAGAGCAGGTACTAGATTTTCCTTGGTTGTTTCAATGCTAATATTTGCTTGGGAAGATTCGCCAGAAATACTAACTCTTGCTTTTAATTTATCCAATTCATCTTGGAATTGTTGACGCGTTTTGGTCTTCGTACCTTTACTCAGCATGTCTGCAGCTAAATCAGCCGCAGTTGATGTGCCTAGTAACGATTTTTCATCGCCAAAGCGTAGGGTCATTTTTGCAAAAACAGCACCACCTCTAGTTTTCTTTGCTAGTAGGGCCAATTTAATGCCATCAATTGTCTCTGTCTTCGTGCGGGCATCAATATTAGCCGGACTCGGATCGAATGCTTCTCCATCAGCAACAGCTGCTTTAGGCTTGTATTCCTTTACTACTTCTGCTACATCTTTTGCTTCTGGAATTTCTGCTCTTTCAGGTTTTTCTGTTGGAATAAAAATTCCAGCCGTACGGTTTGCAGGAATAAAATATTTCTGAGCCACACGTTGAATATCGGCAGGAGTTAATTTTTCTAACTGATTTCGGGTGTGAAATAGCATTCTCCAATCACCTAAAGCAATGTATTCAGATAATCCAACACCAACACGTTGTGCATTATTCAATAACAATTCGATGTTTTTCTGATTTTTTGTTTTGATACGGTCTAGGTCTTCCTGACTTGGTGGCGTTTTCGCATATTGTTCAATGGTTTCAATCATAATACGCTTTACCGTATCAATCGATTTATCTTTTAATACTTCAGCACCAAAATAGGTTATACCTGGTTCTTTTAATTGAAAGCTAAATCCAAATTGGGAAGAAGCTTTTTTGGTTTCTACTAAAGCTTTGTATAATTTACCTGAAGGGGCATCCGTTAATAAATCTGTTAAAACATCACAGGCAATGTAATCTGGGTGTAATCCTGAAGGAATATGATAAGCCATACCAACTACTTGTACATCACCAACTCGACGAAGTTTTACCTCTCTTTCTCCATCTTGGGTAGGCTCAGCCGTAAAAGTTTGTGGTAAAATTCTTTCTGGTCGAGGAATTCTGCCAAATTTTTGATTAATCAGTGCTAAAGTTTTGTTGGCATCAAACTTGCCAGCCACTAATAAAACGGCATTATCTGGCTGATAATATTTGCGATAATATGCTTGCAGATTTTCAATGGGTACTTTTTCGATGTCTGAACGCGCGCCAATAGTTGAGTTTCCATAATTGTGCCATAAGAAGGCTGTAGAAACAATGCGCTCCATTAATACACTTCCTGGGTCATTTTCTCCCATCTCAAATTCATTGCGAACGACAGTCATTTCGGTTTCCAAATCTTTCTTGTCAATTCGTGAATTTACCATTCGATCGGCCTCCATGTCTAAAGCCCAATCTAGGTTCTCATCTGTGGCGGCAAAGGTTTCAAAATAATTTGTACGATCTAACCAAGTGGTTCCATTAAATTGCGCACCATGGTCTGAAATTTCTTTAGCAACTTCTTTGTGTTTTTCTTTGGTACCTTTAAATACCATGTGCTCCAACAAGTGCGACATTCCTGTTTCTCCATATCCTTCATGTCGGGATCCTACCAGATAGGTGATATTTACGGTAATGGTTTGTTTTGAAGGATCTGGAAAAAGAAGGACCTTGAGCCCATTTCCTA
>JBEGQV010000023.1:0-5692 GCA_041180785.1 Bacteroidota bacterium
GCTGCTGCAGAAGCTGAATTACAAGCGATGAGGATGAGCTTACAATTTTTTTCCAACAAGAGATTGCAAATCTTTACGGCATATGATTGGATGGCAGTGGCAGATTTGTCGCCATAAGGCAAATGTGCTGTATCGCCAAAGTAGATAATGGATTCGTTGGGAATAAGCTCTGTGATGGCATGGGCAAGGGTTAGTCCGCCGATTCCACTGTCAAATATTCCAATAGGTGCTTGATTGGGCATAAAGTTCGTAATTCACCGTAAAGAACGTAAATTTGAAAATCTTTTCAAACGGATGCAACCTTATTTGCTCAATTTGCATCTTATCATTATTGTACCCAGTATACTTTTGAAAAACAGTTCGCCGACATATTTACAAGAAACAAGCCTCATTTTGGCTTGTAAGCAAGGTAGGCGAGAGGCGCAAAATATTTTGTACAAGAAGTTTGGTGGAAAGATGTTTGCTGTGTGTAAGCGGTATCTGACTAATGCCATGGATGCTGAAGATGTGCTGATGGAAGGATTTTTAAAAGTGTTTTTAGGTATTCGTGATTATAATGAAGAAGGAAGTTTCGAGGGTTGGATGCGGAGAATTTTTGTAAATGAATGTTTAATGAAACTTCGGAAAAGGAAAATTGAATTTAGTTTGGCAGATGAAGCAATACTTGTTGCCGAGCCGGCAACAATTTTGGAACAATTAAGTAGCGAGGAAATTCAGCAGCTAATCATACAATTACCAGATGGATTTCGAACAGTATTTAATTTGTATGCAATTGAAGGGTATACGCACGCAGAGATTGCGGCACAATTGGGAATTTCTGAAGGTACATCGAAATCCCAATTATCAAGAGCAAGAGTTCTTTTACAACAAAAAATAAAGTCCAATGAAAAAGAATAATCATTTGAAGGACTGGTCAATAGTAGAAAAAAAATGGCAAAAGCAATTAGCTGACAAGGAAGAATTGTTGCCGAATGGATTATGGGAGAAGATTGAAGATAAGTTGGAAGTAACAAGTCAGGAGGAGGTAGTTCCAATTTGGTCGTTTAGTAAATCTTTTGGCCTATTTCGATGGTCTGCAGCGGCAGTAGTGCTTGTAGCTATGTTGTTTTATTACAAGGTAGAGGTGTCTTCGAGCGATATAGCCACTGCAGGATCTTTAGAAACGATTAAAGTCCCAACTGACCAGCATACACCTGTCAACAAGCCTTTCTCTGTAAGCACAGAGGCCTCAAGTCCTTCAATTGCTTCAAGTGAGACTAGTCGCTTTACCAGGGTTAAATCGCATCAAACATCGATGAAATCGGTACCAACTTTTTTGGCTAAGGCAGCAAAAGGAATTCCTGTCCAAACAGTGGTTCAGACCACTAAGGCTGAAATAGCTGAAGATAAACCAGTACAATCTCTAGTTCCAAGGTCAGTTCCTGAAGAAATTGAAGGAGTTGTTGCAAAAGCAGCGACCCGTCAACAAGAGGTTATCGATGAAATGCTAGTGGTAGTAGAAGTGGAGCCAGTGAAGAAAGAAAAAGTTATTCAAAAGGTAATGGGTTTTTTGAAAAAGGTTAAATCTGGGAGGATATTAGACCTAACAACAAAATCAAGAGAAGGAAAATTAAACGACGGGATACATCAGGTGATGTACCAATATGAAGAAAAAGAAGAAAAATTAAAAAACGTATTATCGTTATGAAAAAGTTAAAAGTAGTATTAAGCGTTTTGTTTGTGTTGATTGGTTCGGTGGCTTTTGCCATTCCACAAGATTCCATTGTGGTTCGAATAGATGCTAGGAACCAGGAGGTTTTGGGGTCTTCTAAGAAAGGATTTACTCTTAAGGAAGAAGTAGCGAATATATTGAATAAAAAAGGAATCACCTTGAATGATAGTCTTTGGCAACAAGTTCGTCAGGCTATTCGTAAGGAGGACAATGCACCTCAGCGCTTGGAATTTGAGGTTAATGGCCAAAAAGTTATCATTGGATTGATGCGTCCAATGAACAACATACAAGGACAGGCGTCATCTCCAGCAGTTATTTCGGATGGTATCACGATTAAAGACGGTAAGCGAGGTGAAAATGATGAGGTAAAAATTAGTTTAAAGGAAGGGATTCATATTAAAGATGGGAATGATGAGGTGCGAATTGATAAAAGTGGAATTCATGTGAAGGATGGAAGTGAAGAAACCAAAATTATTTGGGGACCAGCGCAAGAAAGGAAAAATAAAGCACAAGGTGTTAAGTTGTCGGATCGCAGGGGATTTAATTTGAATTTTGGCTTAAATAATTGGTCAGGAGATATTGGAGGAGGCAACGTTCCTACGGTTGCCATCTATCCTGCGCCTTTATTGGGGAGTGATAAAGTTTTAAATACCTTAGGGTCACGGTATGTTAGTTTGGAGTGGACACGATTTGCGAATATGGCCAAAGGGAAAAATAAAGCGTTTCGATTGGGATTTGGATTGGGTGTTGAGTGGTATAATTTAATGTTTGATCATAGTCGAGTAATTCAAAATAATGCAAATTCCATTACATTTGCACCCTTGCTCAATCAAGCAGGGAAGGAAGTCGCCTTTTCGAAAAATAAATTAGCTGCTTCGTATATTACCTTGCCCATCATGCCGCATTTATCCTTTGATGAGCAATCTACTATTCAAATGATCGCATTGGGTGGCTATGTAAGTTACCGAATTGATTCTTGGGTGAAAACAAAAGAGCAAGGTTCGGGTGATAAAAACCATTATTCTGGAACGTATCTATTAAATGATATTCGCTATGGGGGGCGAGTGGAGGTAAATATTCGTCATTTTCCCGATTTATTCTTTAATATGGATTTTACGCCATTATTTAAAGAGGGCATGGGGGCAAATCTACAAGTATATAGCTTTGGCCTACGATTATTGAAAATTTCTTGATAATTTTTTCGAAAGCATTTGGCAGAAATAAAAAAAACATCTACTTTTGCAAACTCTTTCAGTGAAACGTTTAGCTGAAAGGAGAGTAAAAAGGGGATATACCAGAGTGGCCAAATGGGGCAGACTGTAAATCTGCTGGCGTACGCCTTCGGTGGTTCGAATCCATCTGTCCCCACAGAATTAACGTAAAAACGAACGTTTTTACACCATTAGCGGGAGTAGCTCATTTGGTAGAGCGATAGCCTTCCAAGCTATAGGTGGCGGGTTCGAGCCCCGTCTCCCGCTCATAAAGAAGAAGCTTGTCGGAAACGTCAAGTGCTTTTTTATTTAGTAACAAACGCGTTACTAAAGGCCGTAAGGTAAAAGGCCTTTGTAGCTCAGTGGTAGAGCACTTCCTTGGTAAGGAAGAGGTCGGCAGTTCAATCCTGCTCAAAGGCTCACTGCTTTACTAATTAACTAGTAAACATTTGAAACATTTTATAAATAATTAAGAACTAAATAATCATGGCAAAAGAGAATTTTGACCGAAGTAAACCCCACGTTAACATTGGTACTATTGGCCACGTTGACCACGGTAAAACAACATTAACAGCTGCTATCACTAAAGTTCTTTCTGAGAAAGGTCTTGCTGAGAAAAAAGATTTCTCTTCAATTGACTCTGCACCAGAAGAAAAAGAGCGTGGTATCACTATCAACACTGCACACGTTGAGTATGCAACAGCTAATCGTCACTACGCTCACGTTGACTGTCCAGGTCACGCTGACTACGTGAAGAACATGGTTACTGGTGCTGCGCAGATGGACGGTGCTATCTTAGTAGTTGCTGCTACAGATGGTCCAATGCCACAAACTCGTGAGCACATCCTTTTGGCTCGCCAGGTTGGTGTACCTCAATTGGTTGTTTTCATGAACAAAGTTGACATGGTTGACGATCCAGAGTTATTAGAATTAGTAGAAATGGAAATTCGTGAATTATTGTCATTCTATGAATTTGATGGTGATAACATTCCAGTAATCCAAGGATCTGCTTTAGGTGGATTGAACGGAGATGCTAAATGGGTAGCAACTATCGAAGCGTTAATGGATGCAGTTGATAGCTGGATTCCACTTCCTAAGCGTGATGTTGATAAGCCATTCTTGATGCCAGTTGAGGACGTATTCTCGATCACAGGTCGTGGTACTGTTGCAACAGGTCGTATCGAAACTGGTGTTATTAACTCAGGTGAGGCAGTTGATATCTTAGGTATGGGAGCTGAAAACTTAAAATCAGTTGTAACTGGTGTTGAGATGTTCCGTAAGATCTTAGATCGTGGTGAAGCTGGTGATAACGTAGGTTTATTGTTACGTGGTATTGAGAAAACTGATATCCGTCGTGGTATGGTAATCTGTAAGCCAGGTTCTGTTAAGCCTCACACGAAGTTCAAGGCTGAGGTTTATATCTTGTCAAAAGAGGAAGGTGGTCGTCACACTCCATTCTTTAACAAGTATCGCCCACAGTTCTACTTCCGTACAACTGACGTAACAGGAGAAATTATGTTACCAGCAGGTGTGGAAATGTGTATGCCAGGTGATAACTTAACGATCGAAGTTACATTATTGAACGCAGTAGCTATGGACAAAGGTCTTCGTTTCGCGATTCGTGAAGGAGGTCGTACAGTAGGTGCTGGTCAGGTAACTGAAATTTTAGAGTAATACTTACTTGAAATAGTAAAAAGAGCGACGCAAGTCGCTCTTTTTTTTTATCTTTAAACCAATAATCTAATCTATCCTTATGAAAAAATTCGCTTCCGTTTTAATTTGCCTTTTTGCTTTCATTAGTTTTCAAGGCCTTTCTCAAGAATATTATGAAATGCGTACCTACCACATGAAATTTGGAGGACGAGTGGCAGTACTTGAAAATTATATTTCCAAAGCATTGATTCCTGCGTTGAATAAACAAGGTGTTTCAAAAGTTGGTGTTTTTAAGGATTTGGGTAAGCCTGAACCTGTTGTATTAGTTGTCGTTATTCCCTTTAAGGATTTAACGAGCTATATTTCTTATAAAGAAAAATTATCCGCAGATGCTGAGTATAATACCCTTGCCAAACCCTATTTTGAAACCGTTGGAAATGATAAGCCACTTTATGAGCGTGTTTCAACCTATTTTGGTAAAGCTTTTGAAGGTTTTAAATCCTTCCAATTGCCAACAACTTCCGCTTCTCGTATTTTTGAATGGCGTACCTATGAGGCCTATAACGAAGATGCTTTGAGACGCAAAATACAAATGTTCAATGAGGAAGAATTAAAGATATTTGATAAAGTAGGTTTACATAATGTGATGTTTGCAGAAGTTTTAGCAGGCGAAAATACACCTTGTTTAAGTTATTTTATCAGCTTTGATTCCATGAAAGAGCGTGATGAAAATTGGGCAAAATTTTCGGCAGATCCAGATTGGAAACGTATCGTTTCTGATCCAAAATACAGTAATAGTCACTCTAGAACGGTTAGAAGGTTTTTGGAGCCGACTAGTTATAGTCAGTGGTAATTGAAGAAACGATTCATATATTCTCTAATCCATAAATTATTTAATATTTAATCCCATGATCGCACAGATTGCCCTTCTTGTTGCAGATTACGACCAGGCCATTAACTTTTATTGCAATGTACTAGGTTTTGAATTAGTAGAAGATACTCCTCAATCTGAAACAAAGCGTTGGGTGGTAGTTCGACCTAGAGAAGAGGGTGGGTGTTCACTTTTATTGGCAAAAGCAGTTGGAGCAGAGCAAGTAGCCGCAATTGGGAATCAATC
>JBEGQV010000024.1:0-34713 GCA_041180785.1 Bacteroidota bacterium
CCCAAACCCTATAATTCAGACTCCTCCCATTCCTCTTGCGGAATCTTGGTAATGTCGTACAAAGGAATCTTGAAGCGTTGGTAGGTTGGAATATTGAAATCAGAAGATTCAAACCCTTCCACACGGTAATTTTCAACCATCTTGCTGAAACGATTTTCTTCACTGTCAAAATAAGCACCAGCTGTATTTTCTAAATCACCTAAGTCCACAGTTTGTCCAGCAGATAAGTCAGTTGATCCTGTTTCGTAATGACTTGTATCCGTATGTAAATACTCATCCAATGCATTTTGCGAATGTTCAAAGGCAGCAGCAATGACGGTTAAATATAAATCTTCTCCTAAGGAGTCATCAGTGGAAACGCCAAATTTAACCATATCAGCTTGTGCACTCACACGCTGCATTAGGAAATCAACAATAGCAGACTGTTCGCTCATACGAAGTGAGTGATCATTACTCGTTGAAACGGTTACGAGAATTCTTTTAGCACCGCGAATATCCTGTGCATTTAATAAAGGAGATTCAAGTGCCTCTTTGATGGCATCTAGTGCTCGCTCACTTCCCGATCCGGTAGCGGAGCTCATCATGGCTTGACCAGCTTTTTTCAATACTTTCTTGACATCCATAAAGTCCGTATTGATTTCGCCAGGTTTCGCAATAACATCTACTACTGATTTTACTGCTTTAGCCAATACATCATCAGCTTTTGCAAAGGCTAATTTTACAGGTAAATCTTGATGAATTTTCGCTAATTTATCATTCATTACGACTAATACGGTGTCGCAATGTTGTTTCAATTCTTCAATACCATTTAAGGCATATTTAATTTTATCCTTTCCTTCCCATGAATAAGGAGCAGTAACAACGGCAACAGTTAATAATCCTTTATTATTGGATAATTGGGCTACTACTGGTGCGGCACCTGTTCCAGTTCCCCCTCCCATACCTGCAGTAATAAATACCATTTCTGTGTCATCCGTTAAGATGCTTTCCAATTTTTCTTTACTTTGCTCCGCCGCTTTTCTGCCAACTTCAGGATCTGTTCCAGCTCCTAAACCTTGTTCGCCTAGTTTAACTTTGGATTTCACCAAATTGGAAGCCAATGCTTGAGAATCGGTATTACATACAATCAGGTCTGCACCTTTGATGTCCATATTGAACATGTGTTGTACGGCATTTGAGCCACCTCCACCGATACCAATAACTTTTATAATTGATTTAAATGCTGTTTCAGGAATGAATTCCATGTTGTGATCAAAAAAGGAAGGATTTTGAATACTCATCTGATATAATTAAACAATTTTATAAAGTTACAAAATATTGGGAAATTAATCATTCCCCCAGCGCCATTCATTTCCAAGCTCTAATTCTCTCCTTAAATTTTGTTTGATAAAAAAATCACGCGTGGAATAAAAATCTAATTTTTTTGCAGGGAAACTTGGGACATTGGCGACACCGTAAAGTAACATTGCAGTGTATTTTACCGTGTTTTCCATTTCTGTTTTATTAACCAAGTTGAAGCCATCGCAATTCGCATGGTAACAATCTAAGACACTTTTTTCCAGTTTTCCATTGGGTGTTCCAGCAGGAATACCTTCCATTAAAAAGGATTGGTTATCGGAGTGTAAGCCAGCAGAGTTGGAAATTTGATTTCCAAAAGCAGGATCAATGGATTTTACTTTATTCCCAATTTCTTTAAATAAACTCATTAATTCATCTCTACCACCTGCATTAAATCCATATACATTGTTGGTCATGTCGAGATTAATCATGTACACCACTTCTTCCAATTCTCCTGTTCTTTTGGCTCGTTCAATGTAGGCTTTTGAGCCTAAAAGTCCTTCTTCTTCTCCCATAAAAGCAACAAACTCGATGGTTCTTTTGCTTTTTAGGCCTAAGGCTTTGAAGGTTCTAGCAATATCGATGACACTAAAGGATCCGATTCCATTGTCAATTGCACCTGTTGCTAAATCCCAAGAATCTAAATGTCCACCAATAACAATTTTTTCATGACGTAGTTTTTTGTGCTCTCCTTTAATGGTAGCTACCACGTTACGTGCCTTAATGGGTTGGCTCACATTGTGCATTTCAATCATGGCAATTAGGTTCGATTGACTCGTTAGCCAATTTCGAATTTCTTGTCCACTTTCATAGGAAACACATACCGCAGGGATGGATATCAGATTTCCCGTAACAGATGCCGTGCCCGTTAAAAGAACTTGACCCTTTACCGTGTTGGCAAATATCACACCAATTGCTCCATGTTTGATGGCAAGTGCAGTTTTTTCTGATCGATGTAGATTTTTTTGGCCTGGTTTAGCCTCAATCAGACCGATATTCATTAGGACAATTTTACCTTTAACTTCTTCTTTGATTTTTTCAAAATTTTCATCCAGCCCATTTCCTGCATCAATGATTGAACCATTGATTTTAGATTCAATTGGCGTCATCGCCAATGAAACGACAGCAACATCCTTAATGTTGTCCGATTTTGCAGGACCTATACTTAGTGTAACGGTATCTCTTGCCCAAGATTCAACTTGAAATCCTTGGAATTTAGTGTCTCGAAAGCCATATTTTTTAAACAAATTGTAGGCATGTTCTTCTGCTCTTTTTCCATGGGCGCTCCCCGTCAACCGATGTCCTAAATTTTTACAAGCAAATTCTAGTGTTGAATAGGCCTGTGAATTTGATTCTACTTCTTCTTTGATCCGCTTAAATACCGATTCCATACTTTCCTCTCCAATAAATGGAATAGTTCGATAGCTGCTTAAAGGGATAAATAAAATGATTAAAAAGCTGAGAAGAATATTTTTTTTCATGTGTATGGTTCCACTAGGTTTTAACCATTAAATTATGAAAAATTATTAAAGTGGACAATCTTTTAGGGCAGAATTATACCTTTTCAAGGTGTTACACCAAAATTCTTTTTCTTTGGTAGGAATAGTTGTTTGCTGATAATATTTTTTGATTTTTTCTACGGCAGCTTGTTGGTTCTTTTGTTGTAAAAATTGTAAGACCTCATAGTAAATAAAACGAGTTGCCACCGCTTTGGAAGGCACACCAATTTTGAGCAAGTAACCTTTCATTTTTTCAAATCGTGCAACAGCATAAGTTTTTGCATTGGGATTGTATAAACTATTCATCACAACATTTTCAGCTGTTCTAGAAACATTCGCAGAATCTGCATACAATTGGTATTTTTTTAAATTTTTGATAAAATATTCAAATAGCGGATTTTCTTCATCCATCATTATTTTTTGAATGATTTTGTAGGCTAATTCAGATTCGTATTCAGTTGGACTCATTAATCTTGTTAACTCATTGACGATATGGATGTTTGAAGTTGTATCAAGAGTATACCTTGTAAAGGTTCCAATTTCGATTAACTCTTCTTTGGTTAAGCTGTTTTTTTTGTATTTTTCCAGCAACGCTATTTGTTTTTTATCAGGAGATTTTGCCTTGTTCAATAAGGTCATAATTCCTTCCACTGAGTTAAACTCATTCTCGGCAGCATCAAAATTCCATAATTCTCCATTTTTTCCAAAGACTAGAAAGGTAGGAGTTGAATACACATATATTTTCTTTTTTCGTAAAAAATCTTGATTTTCTTTTTTGCTCAAATCGATTTGATAGGCTTGAAAATTGCTTTCTAAAAATGATTTTAAAATTGGATTTTGGAAAGTCTCATTGAAAGCCATGCAATGGCCACAGGTAGGAAGATAGGCTTCTAAAAAGATTGGTTTGTCATTGGTGGACTTAGTGAAAACTTCTTCAATTTGTTTTGGTGTAACCAGAAATGATGGATGTTGTGATTGTCCAACCAGTAAAAATTGGCAAAGAATACAAATAAGGAAGATAATTCTTTTCATGCATTATTTTTTTTCAAAAATACATTATCCTCCCCAATTTTCTCTATCTAAATTTCGGTAGGTAATTGCTTCTGCCAAATGTACGGTTTCTATCTGTTCTTTTAAATCAAGGTCAGCAATGGTTCGTGCGACTTTTAATATGCGTTCATAGGCTCTTCCTGATAATTGAAGTTTTTCCATCGCAACTTTTATCATTTCTTGACCACTTACATTTAATTGACAAACTTTTTTTACTTGTTCAGCATTCATCATGGCATTGCTGTGTACATCCAATCGATTTTCAAATCGCTTTGATTGCATTTCTCGTGCGGCAATAACTCGTTCCCTAATCAGACTGCTTGATTCATTTTGACTGATAGAGGCCAATTCTTCAAATTTAACTGGAGTAACTTCGACATGAATGTCAATTCGATCTAATAGGGGTCCTGAAATTCGATTTAAATATTTTTGGACAACTCCAGGTGCGCAAACGCATGCTTTGGTTGGATGATTAAAATACCCACAAGGACAAGGATTCATGCTGGCGATCAGCATAAAGTTTGACGGAAATTCAACAGACCATTTTGCTCGAGAAATAAGTACTTTTCGATCTTCAAGGGGTTGTCGAAGTACCTCCAAAGTCATGCGAGAAAATTCAGGTAGTTCATCTAAAAATAAAACACCATTATGCGCCAAGGAAATTTCTCCAGGTTGCGGATTGCTACCTCCACCAACTAAGGCTGCCGTGGAAGTATTGTGGTGTGGATTTCTAAAAGGTCGAGTAGAGATGAGCGATTTATGTTTACCCAGCTTTCCAGCTACCGAATGTATTTTGGTTGTTTCCAGGGCCTCGTTTAGGGTAAGTGGAGGCAAAATCGTAGGAATTCTTTTGGCCAGCATTGTTTTTCCTGCACCGGGTGGGCCAATGAGAATCAAATTATGTCCTCCTGCTGCAGCAATTTCAAAGGCGCGCTTGGCTTTATCTTGTCCTTGCACATTGCTAAAATCAATATCAAAGGAATATTTATGTTGGTTGAAAAGGGTGGAAGAATCAATTTTTTCGGGGGGAATTGGATCCTTGCCTTTTAAAAATTGTATTGCTTCGCTCAAGGTTTCAATACCAAATACGTCAACGCCATCTACCACCGCCGCTTCGGCGGCGTTTTCTTTGGGTAACAAAAGTTTTGATATTCCTTTTCTTTTCGCTTCAATGGCCATGGGTAATGCACCTTTAATGGGTCGTAGCTTGCCATCAAGAGATAGTTCACCCATGATGACGAACTCTTCAATTAAAGGAATATACACTTGATCGGAGGCGTGTAAAATGGACAAAGCAATCGGTAAATCATACGAAGAACCTTCCTTTCGGATATCTGCTGGTGCTAAATTAATAACTACTTTTTTTCGAGGAAAAAAATGTCCATAATGTTTGATGGCAGACTCAACCCGTTGGATAGATTCTTTGATAGTAGAATCCGGTAATCCAACTAAATAACATTTTGTACCTTGAGTAACATTTATTTCGATGGTGATTAAAGAGGCAGTCACACCAAATACGGCACTTCCATACGTTTTTGCTAACACTTTCTTAGTGGTTTATGTTGCAAAGAAACTTAAAAAGTGAATTATGGGTGATAAGTTAATTGGACTTCTTTAGAATTTATCAATAAGTTGGATGTTGCCCCAAAGATAATAGGTTGGTTGTTGGGGATATGTCCGCTCGGAAAATCAAATGCAATCGGATATTGATAGTCGGTTGTATGTTCAAGAATAAGTTCTTGAACATTTTTTCCAATCTCTAAAGAAGATTCTTCACAATCTGTAAATCCACCAACTAACAAGCCTGACAATTGTGCAAGTAATCCTGCTCTTTTTAATTGGACCAACATTCGATCGACATGGTACAGTCTTTCGCCAATGTCTTCTAAAAATAAAATTTTCCCTTTTAAATCAGGTAAGCTATTGGTTCCTATTAAATGAACCACCAAGGATAAATTACCTCCAGTTATTTCTGCCTGAGCAAATCCATGTTTATTGAGCGAATGAGGAGTTGCACTAAGTTTCAGTTCTCCATTGAATAATAAATCATGTAAATGGGTTAAAGCCAGCTCGCCACCTTGTTGTAAAAAATTGTGTGGCATTGGTCCATGAATAGATGGAAATCTCAAAGCATTCACATGCATCAGCAGTGTGGTGATGTCGGAGAACCCAATGATCCATTTAGGATGTTTTAAAAAAGCAGTAAAATCTATTTGGTCAACTATTCGGCTAGATCCATATCCCCCACGAATGGGGAAAATAGCTTTAATGGAAGGATCATTTAAGGCCCATTGTAAATCCGCGAGTCGTTCAGCATCCGTTCCAGCCAATCCATAATGTGTTGCCAAGTGATTAGGAGCAAGAACTACTTCAAGTCCCCAATTTTTTAATTGTTCTACACCATCCAACCAAACAGAAGATTTTGGAGGAGAGGCAGGTGAAAGAATGGCAACTTGATCACCCTTTGTGAGAAAAGGAATACTTGACATGTATTATAAATAGATTATTTCTTTGATGACTTCATGATTTGCAGAAGTGTTGATTAATTCAATTAACTTCTGTTTTGTAAGCATTAATTCTTTTTTAAGAGGTGCTGAGCTAATTTTTAAAAATAATTTTTGGTCTTTTACGTACACTTCAGTTGTTCGAGAAGCAATTGGTTTTCCAACAATTTGTTCCCAATTCGCAGCTACATAGGTTTCCTGAAATTTGTTTTGCAATTGATAAACTTTTAATAGAGATTCAATGGCATCTTTCAAGCTTTGGCTATCACTCTTGCGAGAATTTGCGGAGGGCGTTTTTGGTTTGAAAGGGGAATCCATTGTGCTATATTTTGATTCAAAGTTATCATTTTTGTTAAAAAAAGTAAGGTGCTGATAAATCTTATTATTTTTTTTTCATTTTTTTTTCATTTTTTAATTCTCAAAAAAGTACTCTGAATTTTGAGGATTTTTGAAGAAAATATCAAATTAGTACAATGATTGAAAATTTGTAAGAAAAAATTTCACTCCTACATTATTGACGAGTGTTAAATTTTAAATTAGAATTGTATACTTTTGTTAGCTGTCAGGTATCCGAGAGAAGTCAAAACTATGAAAACTACTACTTAAGGAATTTGACAAAAAGTTTTGTTTAACAAATAATTCTTTAACCCCAAATTACCAAACTAATGAGTACACAACAACCAAAACCAGCTGCAGCAAAGCCAGCGGCTGCCCCACAGAAAAAATCAGGCGGTATTCCTGCAGGATTCGTTCTAATTCTTTTATTTGTCATTGCACTTTGTATTTTCCTTTTCGTGATGGGAGATGGCTCTCACTTTGAAGGAGGTACCAATGAAGGTCACCCAATCCCTGGCGATTACTTCGGTATCGTTTATAAAGGTGGTGTGATTGTACCCGTGTTAATGACATGTTTTTTAACTGCTTTAACTTTCTCAATCGAGCGTATCATTACAATCGGTAAGGCTAAAGGAACAGGTGATGTGAACGCTTTCGTTCGTAACATCCAAGCAACTTTAGACAAAGATGATGTTGAAGCTGCAATCAAAGCTTGTGAAAAACAAAAAGGTTCAGTAGGAAACGTTACGTTATCCGCTGTTAAGAAATACAAGCAATTAACAGGAGATGGTTCTTTAGATAAAGAGCAAAAATTAGCTGCATTGAGCAAAGAAGTTGAAGAAGCTACTTCATTAGAATTGCCAATGTTGGAGAAAAACTTAACAATCGTTGCAACTTTGGCTTCTGTATCAACTTTATTGGGTCTATTAGGAACGGTAGTTGGTATGATCAAGGCCTTCTCTGCATTAGGAAACTCAGGTGGATCTACAGATGCGAATGCGTTAGCAAACGGTATCTCTGAGGCCCTTGTAAATACTGCATTAGGTATTGGTACATCAGCAATTTGTATCATTGCTTATAACTTCTTCACATCTAAAATTGATGAGTTGACTTATAGCATTGATGAAATTGGTTTGACTGTAAACCAAAACTATGCTGCGCATCACAATTAATAGATGGAATAATTTCAGTCAGGTTAACCTGATCAAATGATTTTTTTTCAAAGAATAAAATTTAATTGTTATGCCAAAAGTTAAAGCCAAAAGAACCAGTGTTTCGCTAGATATGACGGCGATGTGCGACGTTGCGTTCCTTCTTTTGACGTTCTTCATGTTAACCGCGAAGTTTCGTCCAGAAGAGGCAGTAACAGTTGTACCTCCAAGTTCAATCTCTGAGAAACCTTTGAATACGAAAGATGGAGTTATAACCATCAGCGTATCGAAAGAAGGTGGTGTTTATTTGGCAACTGACGATATGATGGCAAGAGAATTCATGTTAGAGCGTATGGCCAACAAGTATGGTGTAGCTGTAACTGAAGAAATGAAATCTAACTTCCTTAGTTCTGAGGTAGTAGGTTTCCCAGCAGGTGCTATGCGTCAGGTGTTAAATCTAAAACCTTCTGAAGCGAAAAGTAAAGGATTTTTAAAAGGTATACCGATCGATTCAGCCAATAACGAATTATCGTATTGGGTTGGATATGCGAAGTTGTCGAATCCTTCTTTTAAGATTGCTATCAAAGGAGATCAAAATTCTGATTATAAAGTGTTCAGTGATATCATTGGAACCTTACAAGCTCAGAACATCAATATCTTCCAATTGGTAACATCTCCAGAGAAAAGACCTCAATAAGTAACGTTTTAATAAGAGAAAAAAATGGCAGAAATAGATAGCTCCGGTGGGGGTAAGAAAGGCGGGAAGAAACGTAGTAAAAAGATGTCGACCAAAATCGACATGACACCAATGGTGGACTTAGGTTTCTTGTTGATTACTTTCTTCATGTTGACGACAACGTTAGCAAAACCCGTAACCATGCAGTTGAATATGCCTGATAAAACGGAGGATAATACCCAAACGTCACCTGTTAAAATGTCTGAAACAGTAACCATCTGTCCGGACGAAAACAAAGTGTACTATTATCAAGGTATTCCTAGTGAATCAGCTACTGTATTAAATGTGACTGATTATTCTGATACTGGTATCCGTAAAGTAATTGCGGATATGAAAGCTAGAATCGGAAATAATTTCACGATCGTTATGAAGCCTACCAAAAAATCGAAATATCGTAATGTGGTAGACTTAATTGACGAATGTGCGATTACTAACAATAAGCGTTATGCTTTGTTGGAAATTGATCCAGATACAGAGGCGTTGATTAAACGTTCAGGTAAATAATTGGCGCAAGCCTTTTTAGAAATTTAAAATTAATTTAAACTATGTCACAACAAGTTATAAGCCAAGATGCTACTTTAGATGACATTATCTTTAAGGATAAGAACCGCGAATATGGTGCTTTTCTTTTAAGGACAACGTATCCAAAAGTTATCAAAAGGTCGGTGATATTAGGTTCATCACTTTTTGTTGGGGCTTTATTGTTAGCAGCATTCTGGAAGCAGATTACGGCAAGCAATAAGGAGAAAACGGAGGTGATCGCTGAAACAATGAAAATCGATCAACCACCACCACAAAAGAAAGTGGAGTTACCTCCACCGCCGCCACCTCCACCACCAAAGGAGATTCCTAAAGTAACAACTACCAAGTTCTTGCCGCCGGAAATCAAGCATGATGAAGAGGTAACAAAACCAGAGCCTCCACCAGAAGAGGTGAAGGGTAATACAGCTAATGAAACGGTTAAAGGTGTTGATGAGTCTTATGAAGCACCAGTAGATCCAGATGCAAAAGGTCAGGAAACCCCAGTGGAGCCACCTAAACCAGCTGAAGAGGAGATCTTTACAGCCGTAGAACAACAAGCTGAATTCCCTGGAGGTATCGCTGCATTCGCTAGATATTTAGGACGTAGCTTGAAATATCCTGCTGCTGCGCAACGTGCAAACGTTCAAGGTAAAGTATATGTTCAGTTCGTTGTAAACACGGATGGTTCTATTCAAGACGTACAGGTAATTAAATCTGTAGGATTCGGTTGCGATGAAGAAGCAGTTCGTGTAATCAAATCAGGACCAAGATGGAATCCTGGTAAGCAATCTGGTAGAGCAGTTCGTTCTCGATTCACTCAGCCAATTACATTCCAGTTATCTGAATAAATTGGTTTGCTTATAAAATTAGGCCTGCAGGATTGCAGGCCTTTTTTTATTGTTTACTATTTAGTAATTTGTACTATAAATTCTACACATGAAGAAATCTTGGGTGCTTTTGTTTAATACAATTTTTAGATCTATTGTGGCAATCATTTATGTAGCATTAGGCTATTATGTTGCATTTATGTCGTCATTTGAACTCGGCTATATTGGAGAAGAAACGCCAATACGTTTTTTACTAGGGATATTGTTTATATTATATGGTGTTTTTAGGCTTTGGAGAGCATATGTCTATTTTAAAAATAATACAAATAATGGTATTGAATATGGAAGCTATGAAGATGATCAAGAATAGTTTTTTCGGTCTTTTACTTGCGGGTGTTTTGTCTTGTTCTTCTGATAAAAAACAATTTGAAGATACGCCTGTCAAAGGTGAAATTGTATTAGATGTTGATGATTCGTTTAATATGTTGGTGGAAGCGGAAAAAACGGCTTTTCAGAATTTAAATCATTCTGCAAAGTTAACTTTGGTAACAAAGCCTGAAAATGAAGCAGTGGCAGATTTGTTAAATGATAAGGTTCGAGGAATTGTGGTAACACGCGATTTAACTGAACAAGAAAAGGCCGTTTTTACAAGAGATAAAATTACTTATCGAAGTTTTCGTTTTGCGGCTGATGGAATTGCATTGATTGCCAACAAATCTAATCATGATACACTTTGGACCTTAGACGATGTGAAAAATACACTGTTAGGTGTAACCGGTAAGTCTGTTGAATTAGTAGTCGATAAAAATAACTCCAGTAATTTAAAATTTATAGTTGACCAATTAAAAATCGATGCACAAGCTGGTTTAAAAGTGCGAGAGGTTGGAAGCAATAAGAAGGTGATTGAATATGTGCAGGGGCATCCGAATGCTGTGGGTTTCATTGGTTCGAATTGGATAAGTGATGGTGATAATCCGGCTTCATTAGGTTTTATTCGATCGGTTAATGTAATTTCTGTTGCTGTTTCTAAAGGAGCAAAGAAAAGTGAATATTATCAACCTTTCGGTTATCATATTGCCTTAAAAAATTACCCGCTCAGACGTGAAGCCAAGATGATCATCAAAGAAGCTCATCTTGGATTAGGAACAGGCTTTGTGAATTATGTTTGTGGAGATATGGGGCAGTTAATTGTATTAAAGGCAGGCCTGATTCCTTTGACCCGGCCTGTGACGATTCGTACCTTTGAAATACACTAGATTTAAGAAAAACTTGATTTTTTTCATAGAAAATTTGATTAAAATCATTATTTTTGCATTCCAAATCAATTAAACTTTTTTGGTAAATTGTTGAATTATTTCAATAAAGCCTGAGAACAAAAATAAAGCTATTAAATTACTAACAATGAAGAAACTCAATTTGTGGATTTTAGGGTTGGCATTAACTTTGGTATCCAACTTTTCATTTGGTCAGACCGTACAGGAAGGACTTCATTTGATTGACCGTCATCAACCAGGTAAAGCAAAACAAGTATTTGAAGCACTTGTTGCAGCAGCTCCAACTGGAGACAATTATTTCTATTTAGGTTATTTTTATTTAACCCGTAAAGATTTTGATAATGCGAAAGCAACTTTTGAAAAAGGAAAAGCTGCAGACCCAAAAAATTATTTAAACCAAGTTGGTTTGGCTAGTATTTTAGTAGGACAAAATAATGTGTCAGCTGCAAAAGTAGAGTTTGATCGCATTTTAGCTGAGACAAAGAATAAAAACATTGATGTGATGTATCGTATTGCAGAGGCATACGAAATGTATTACGTTACAGGTCAGGATGAAAAACTTGCTAATAATGATCCTGCTGAAGCTATTCGTTTAATTGATTTGATTCAAGAAAAGACAAAAAAATTGCCTAATCCAGATCAATACATTGTCAAGGGAGATGCTTATTTAGTTAAAAATGATGGTGGTAATGCGGTTTCGGCCTATGAGCAAGCATTGATGCAGGATCCAAAAAATATCAAAGCTAAAGTTAAAATCGGTGTTGTTTACTTACGTGGTAAAAACTATAAAGAAACACAAGCACGTTACAAAGAAGCTTTAGATATTGACTCAAGTTATGCTCCAGCTATCAAGCGTTATGGTGAGTATTTAATTGTTGGAAATCAATTTAAAAACGCGTCGCGTTATTTTAGAAAATATTTAGAAAAAGCAGAAGCGACTCCGGAGGTTACTCTTGAAACTGCCAAATTATTGTTTCTATCAAAAGACTATGAAGGAGCAATGAAGTATACGCAAGAAGCTGAACAAAAAGGTGTTAAGGATGATGATATTTATCGTATGAGAGGTTACTCAAACGTTGAAATGGGAAATCATCAATTAGGGGTTGATAATCTTGAAGGAATGGTAAAACGTGGTGTGAAACCATATTTTATGGATGATTTATATTTTGGAAAAGGTTACCAAGGTTTAGGAAAAGATTCAATTGCTTTAACATATTTTGAAAAAGCTGCTCCTTTAGATACAAATAACAATATCTATACGATCATTCATGATATTCGTTACAAGCAAAAGAAATACATGGATGCTGCAAATGCTGGTATGAAAGCCATTGAGTGGAAGGAAAAGAAAAAGCAAGCAGTTGGTTCTGGTGATTACTTCAAAGTAGCGATGGACTTTTATTTAACGGCTGCCTTTATTCCTCGTACTGATACGACTGCACGTGTGAATATGGCAATGCGTTCAGATTCTGCTTTTGCTAAAGCAATCGCTATCAATGACAAATGGCCTCCTTTCTACATTAACAGAGCACGTGCAAATAACTTTATCGATTATGGTACAAAAGGTATGAGTACACCTTATTATGAAAAGTTTATAGCTACTGTTGAAACTTTACGTGCAGAGAAAAACACACAGTATAAAGAAGATAAAAATCAATTATTTGAAGCATATAAGGCTATTGGTGGTCATCATTTAATGTTTACCAAAGATGAGGCGAAGGTGAAGGAATACTTTACGAAAGCTCAAGAGATCAAGCCAGATGATCCAGATATTAAAGAATACTTTAATCCGGCAAGTGCTACACCAGCTGCAGCACCAAAGAAATAAGTTTAATATTAAAAGGCTGTCAAACGACAGCCTTTTATGTTTAATTTTGTAAAAAAGAATCAATATGTCATACGCTGTAATAACTGGGGGTAGCAAAGGAATCGGAAAAGAGATTGCCATCGAATTGGCATCTCGTGGTTATGATTTATTAATTGCTGCTAGAAATTCCTATGAATTACAAATGGTTAAAGAGGACATTGAGCGCAAATATCAACGCAAAGTACAGTATTTGGCGATTGATTTGGGACTTGAGGGGTCTTCAGATAAGTTATTTCAATGGGTACTTGAACAAGAAGTTGATGTACGTATTTTAGTAAATAATGCAGGTTATGGTTTAGTAGGGGCATTTGAGCAATATGAGCTTAATCAACATATGAAAATGTTACAAGTGAATGTCAATGCGGTTGTGGAACTGTGTCACAAATTTTATCCAGTTTTATCTGGAAAAGGAAAATCCTATATATTAAATATTGCTAGTTCAACCGCTTATCAAGCAATTCCATTGATGAGTTTGTATGCAGCCTCCAAAGTGTTTGTGTTAAATTTCTCAAGAGGTTTGCATCACGAATGGAAAAAAAAGGGTATTTCAGTTACTGCTGTGAGTCCTGGTGCAACGGATACAAATTTTAATGATCGAGCGAACCTACAGGAAAAGGCAAGAAAAGCAGCTCAAAAAGTTACCATGACTCCAGAAGAAGTTGCTTTAATGTCAGTAAAAGGAATGTTTGCAGAAAAACCAGAGGTTATCACTGGATTTATCAATAAATTAGGTGCAGCTTTAGCATGGGTGGCCCCTAAAAAGATAAGTGAAAAAGTGGCTATGGGGATCTATGAATAATTTCTTGTCAAAATCTTTTAGTTTAAATCCTGCGTTACTTCTTCATGTATTGATGGGTTATTTTTTAATAACCTTGCTTTTGTTTTTTGGATGTTGGATAAAACTATACTTTTCAATTCCAATGATTGCACTTACCCTTATTTCGTACAATCAATGGGTAAAGGTATGCTTTAATAAAATCCCTACTGTTTATGTCTCATACCAAACGGTTCTAATTTTACTTGTTGTATCCTGTTTTAGTCTATTATTAGTAGGGTTTGGGGGAGTCTTTGAACAGAAATTTGATCTATTTTATCGTTCAAATATTGTATTTAGTAAATTGGTTTTTAATGATTGGCCTGTGATAGAACAGGAAGACAAATTTCATTTTTTGTCGTATTATCTTGGATACTTTTTACTGCCTGCTTTCTTGTGTAAGTTAATAGGAATCCAGTTTTTTTTATTGATTGAATATTTTATAAACAGTGTTTTATTGTTTGTTTTACTATGTCTTTTTTATGTTCGATTTAAGCATTTTAAGTTTCTACTCTTTTTATTACCTAGTGGGATTTATTGGTTAGTGGAGCGATATTTATTTAGTTATAATACCGGATTTCGATATTTTAACTTTTTAAATGTATTGGCACATGGACCTCAACAATTATTTCCTTCCTTGTTTGGCTTGGTGATTTTTTTGTTATTGGATAAATCAATCCTTCAAAAATCTTATGTCTTTCTTTTGGGAATCTTATTTTTTTGGTCGCCTTTTGCAGTAGTTGGATTGTCTGTCTTATTTTCAAAATTTATTTTTCAAACAAAGTTTACCTTTTTGAATGGCCTGGGTATTTTATTTGCTTCAATGTTCCTCCTTTTTTATGTGGGGAAAGATGCTTCTATCTATTTTCAGTTGATTGATTTTTCAAGTGTAGGACTTAATTACATTTTGTTTGTTTTTTTGGATGTGATGGTAGTTCTATTGGTTTGTAAACCTAAATTTGATCTTACCTTTTTGTTCGTTGTTTTATTTTTACTGCTTCTTCCATTTCTTCACTTTGGTATCTATAATGACTTGTTAACCAAAGCATCAATTCCATGCGTTATCTATTTTTATTATTGGAATATAAGCCATGTAAAATTTCAAGTAGGTCGATTGATAACTATGATATTTTTTCTCGTTTATTCCATTACGTCGATCAATCATTTCTTGAATTTGTCAAAGTTTTATCAAGGTGATAAAAATATTTTATGTTCTTATCGAAATAAGAAATTTTCTGATTTTTCAACCATGGGTCCAGAAATTCAAAATCAATATTATTCAAACATTCATTCATGGTTTGGAACTTACTTGTTAAGAAAATAATTTACTCCAATAAAATTAACCTTCCCTGTCCCACCCATTTTTCACATATAATTCTTAATAGATAGATCCCAGGATTGATAGTTGTAAATTTTTTTACAATTGGGTTTTTGTTATTCTGGACAGTTTCCTCATATTGAACTTGACCTTTCAAATCAATCAATTGTAATACGCCTTTTTCAAAGTCAATTGGCGTATTGATTTTAATTTCTTTTGTAAAACTTGGATTTGGGAAAATGGTCATGCCCTCATAAGGGTCAAGATTTGTTATTTTTTCTTCAACTGTTTTTGAAAAACAAGTTAATGGATTCATGTTATCAAAAATGTAATTTTTTTGACTTTTTAGGCTTATGTTCACTGGATTTTGAATTCTAATTTCATCAGATAATACATCAATTGGTTGGTCATTAACTTTCCAAACAATTTGATCTTTATCCATATTTCTTATGCCTCTTAATAATCTATTGAAAGGCTGTTCTAAGTTTGGCGGAATGGGATTAGTACGTTTAATGACATGAATGGTATTACTAGTATCTGACCAACAGCCTTCTTGGTTGATTATTTTGGCCGTTAATTCTGCTGTTTTATACACTTTAAACGTACTTGCTTGTATGCCATTACTCCAGAGTGTATTTTTTCCTGCATTTGAAAATACATTGACACTATCCCCATCACAAAATTGGATGTTTGAACTACTTAATACCGGTGTCTCAGGTTTGGGTAGTTTAATGATTTCAAGTGAATCGCTTGGTTCAGAAGTACATCCGAATTCATTTTTTATAAAGAGAGAAATTTTTATTCCTTGATCGATAAATTGTTTTTGCGCTTTATGTCCATTTGACCAAATGTATTCATTTGAAATTTCGCTTGATAAAATTTCAACACTTTCACCCGGACAAAAACTTTTTCGTCGATACTCAATCCTCGGTCTATTGGGTTTTGGTCGTATAATGACAGGTTTTACAGCTTCTCTATAAATACATTCATTATGCCAATAGACAGCTTCAAATTGGGCGGAATCTGCTGGGATATTTAATTCCTTTTCTGTTGAATACACATGTCCACTTTTTTCCCAATGTAAAAAATTTCCTTCAAAAGTAGGATGACTTCGGATCGTAAGGAGATCTCCTACACAAAAATTTGTTGGATCATTTCTCCAGGTTACAATTTGTGGATTTTTCAAATCAATCAATTCTACTTCGGTATCAGCAAAATAGGGCGCTTTACATTTTGCAGTTATTTTTCTTGGCCAACGGGCATCAATTTCAAGTGTGCCATTTTGTGGACTGCTTCCAAGGTAATTCATGTTATCCGTATCAAAATAATCTACCTGATTTGGACAGTTTTTAGCAGTTAATTCATAAATTTCTCGTGGACAATTTCTTGTTTTTTGAACCTCAAAAAATTGTATTTCCGGTTCGGGTTGTGGTTCAGGTTGTGGTTCAGGTTGTGGGGTAGGATCGGGCGATGGATTTGGAGCCGGGCTTGGATCTGGGCTTGGATCTGGGCTTGGATTCGGTGATGGATTTGGCATAGGGTCTGGTTGAGGACTAGGTTGAGGACTAGGTTGAGGACTAGGTTGAGGGGTCGGAGTTGGTATCACTTCCTCTGCAGGTTCAATTGCCACTTTTATTTCTGTTTTTTCACCTTCGCAGCCATCAACCTTTTGACTTACCCATCGACTAATACTTGAGCTTGTACTTCCTTTTAACGAAACCTTAGCCACTGTAATGGTGCTTGCGGTACTGATGTACTTCGTGTCGCTTTCTTGTAAATACCAGATATTGTTGGTTCCTCCTGTAGCTTTGAAGGTAATACTTTCACCTTCTTTCACTTTTACGGGTGTTCCATTGTTTTGAACCTTCAATGGTATTTCATTTACCATGACTTCGACACCACTCGATGGTACACTTTCACAACCACTTTTCAGACATGTCGCAATGATGTGATGTAGACCCACCTGGTTAAAAGGAATACTTGGTCGTGCACCTTCTCCTATCTTTTCCATTTGTTCATTGTACCAAAGTGTTGAGTAGGGAGAACATCCACTTGAACTTACGCTGCATGCTGAATTTGCACATGTTTTGTAACTTGAGACCGTGTGGCTTGGAATAGGAGAACTTTTAATGGTTAGACTTACCTCACTAGAGGTTCTCGGACAAGTTTGTGCTTGGTTTGTATTGTTTGTTGAGCCATCGTTGTCGTTGTTTGGGCTTACTTCAAAATCTATTCTAACTTTAAATTTCTGACTTTGGTTCTGTATACTTGCATTTTTTAAGGTGAGGATTTCTTTTGTAACACCTTCATACAAATCACCTTCTTGAATATCCTGAAATGCCCCACCTGCTATTGAGGTAGTCCATTGAAACTTTTTTGCCCTCATTTGAACATTTAATGGAATATTTACTTGAAGCTGTCCATTGCTTCTTTCACAAATAGACGTGCCAGTGATATTGGTAATGCTATTTAATGAGATTGATGCTTCCTTTGAATAGATTGAGCAAGCTCCACTCGTTAATTTGGCTCGATAGAGGGTGCGATCTGGCGCTGAAGTTCCTCCACTAGGATAAATTTGGTAATTGCCATTTTTTGCTCCAGTGATGCTTGTAAAATTAGCATCTGATGGGCGCTTCTTTTCCCATTGTATGCTCGCTGCATCGGATTCAACGATCATTCGGATGCTATTCCCTTCGCAATCAATTTGATTTTCAGGTTGTTTCGTAATGGTAGGACATTGGCCAAAGCAAAAATGGCTCATGACCACAAGCGTGAGCAGGTGTATCGGTTTCATGTTAGTTGCGGTTAGGATTTGATTCAAAATAAATGCATTTGCATTTTATTAGAAAGAAAATAAAAAACCCTGCTGATTCATTATCAGCAGGGTGATATTTTTTATTGTTAAGTATTTAAAAATTAATGACTTATGAAATTATCAAGTACTTGATTAAATATCACAAATCTTTACTGCTTGCTCTAAAGAGGCCATTTTATCTGGTCGAGCAGGGATAAATTCTTGACCGATATATCCTTTATATCCCGTATCATAAATAGCTTTGATGATGGCAGCATAGTTTAATTCTTGTGTTTCATCAATCTCATTTCTGCCTGGTACACCTCCTGTGTGGTAGTGAGAAATATATTGGTGATATTTTTTGATGGTCGCAATTACGTCACCTTCCATAATTTGCATGTGGTAAATATCATACAATAATTTAAAACGATCAGATCCTACCATTTCACACAATGCAGCGCCCCATTCTGTATTATCTGCCTGATAATCTTTGTGATTTACCTTTGAATTTAACAATTCCATGGTAATCGTTACACCATATCGCTCAGCCGTTTTCATCACACGCTGAATTCCTTTTTTACAATTGATTAAGCCGTCTTCATCACTCATTCCATTTTTATTTCCTGAGAAACAAATAAGGTTTTTTACGCCCATTTTTGCAGCTCTAGGAATTAAATCCTCATAAAATGCAACTAATTGATCATGATTTTTAGGGTTGTTGAAAAAGCTTGGAATATTCATTCCATCTGGATACTTCCCCCAGCCGATGGCTGCTGTCATATCATGTTTTTTCAATATTTCCCATTCTTCTGGGCCTGTTAATTCAATTGAAGTTAAACCTATTTTTTTCGCATTGACAACTAATTCTTCAAATGGAATGGATTGATAGCACCAACGACATGTTGAGTGTTGTACTTTACCTTTAAGCGCCGCATTGGTTGCTAAATCTGATTTAGTAAATCGTTCTTCGAAATTGAAAAGTCCTAAGCCGGCTAAACCGGCAGAGCTTTTCAACAGATCTCTTCTGGAAAACTGATTGCTCATAATTGAATAGGTTTGCGTATGATTAAAACAGGTGTATCAAATAGTTGGTCACCCAATTATCTGTTAAGTTAAAAATAATTGAAGGAAAAACACCAAGGATTAGGGAAGAAATTCCCAAGAAATACAGAGATATTTTTTCTTTTGTATTCAAATCCTCAAGATGCCATGCGGCATCTTTTTGGTAAAATGTGCCTAAAAACATCTTTTGGAAGGTCCAGATAAAATAACCGGCTCCTAAAATGAT
The DNA here is from genome assembly GCA_041180785.1 of Bacteroidota bacterium. Taxonomy (GTDB): domain Bacteria; phylum Bacteroidota; class Bacteroidia; order Cytophagales; family Spirosomataceae; genus Sandaracinomonas. Next base: position 19,316 of record JBEGQV010000024.1, read on the forward strand.
GCCTAATCCACCAGTAATTGTCCACATTTCAGATGCTTTGACAGCATTAAATGAACCCATTAAACTAAAAAATTCACCAATAAATCCTGAAAATCCGGGTAAGCCAAGGGATGCAAAAAATGCTAATCCAGTGATAATGGTATAAGAGGGCATTTTTTGTGCTAATCCCGCGTAATGATCAATATTCCGGTCATGTGTTCTATCATAGAGAACTCCAACCAGTAAAAATAATAAAGCAGATAAAATCCCATGTGATAGTAGCTGGTAGATAGCCCCTTGAGTTCCTTCGGCAGTAAAGGATGCTAATCCCAAAAGTACAAAGCCCATGTGAGATACAGAAGAATAGGCAACTAGTTTTTTCAAATCCGACATCGCCAATGCATTAAATGCACCATAGATAATTGAAATAGCACCTATTCCGGCTAAAATATTACTAAATTCTATGGCTTCTTTTGGGAAAAAAGGGAAGGTAATTCGTAACCAACCATAGGCTCCAATTTTCAATAAAATACCCGCCAAAATTACCGAAACGGGTGTTGGTGCTTCCACGTGGGCATCGGGTAACCAGGTATGAAACGGCACAATGGGTAGTTTAATTCCAAATCCAATGAATAACAACCAAAAACCCCATTCACGTGCACTTAATCCTGCTAATAACCAACCTGAATTTTCATGTAATAAGGTCCGCGGACTGCAATTATGAATATCACTAAAAACAGAAATATCAAACGAGTGGACAATATGCGATGTGCTAAATTCACCATTTCCAATGGCAGTTTGAAGGTCTCTCAATTGTTCGATTGAAAAAGATTGATTCGGCGAAATCATTCCAGATGCCATGGCTGTTTCATAGGGATCAACATAGGAAATGCCAAGTGCTAAAAATACAATTAAGATAAATAATGAACCAACAAGTGTGTATAGGAAAAACTTAATGGAAGCATAGTCTTTTCTGGGGCCACCCCAAATACCTATTAAAAAGTACATGGGGAGTAACATGAACTCGAAAAAGACGTAAAAAAGTAATAAATCTCTCGATAAAAAACAGCCGATAATGGAAGCATTCAACAGGAGCACTAAGGCATAATACGTCGATTTTCTTTCCTTAATGCCATCAGAATTCCAAATGGCGAGTAGACTAATTACAACTGTAAGTAGCACTAAGCCGAGCGAAAGTCCATCCAATCCTAGATGGTATTGAGAGATAAATTGACCCAAGGAACCCAGTGAAAATTGAATCCAATGTTGTTGTTCTTCAAATTGAATCCCCGCACTTTCAACATTAAAATTGGTAACTATTTTTGCTAAAACGATCACCTGTAAAATAGAGGCACCAAGGCTAATGTATTTTGCATAGGTATTGAGTTTACCTGTAGCCAATAGGATTGCGGCCAATAGAGGTATACCAATTAAAAGACTAAGTAAGGGTATCGTCATAATATATAATACAATAAAAAGAGTCCAAAAGTAATCGTAACCCAAGTCCAATAAGATTGAACCTGACCTGATTGCCATTTACTCAACACGCCACCCCAAAGATATGAAAATTTTGTGCTGCCTTTTACTAAAATGCCATCTACAATCCATCGGTCTATCCAAGAAATTCCATGTGCAAGGATCACCTGAAGGCGAGTAAAGCAATGAATCAAGTAATCAATTTGTTGATCAATTTTATGCTGAATGATTTGAGCAATATCTAAGCCAAGTTGGTTGATGCTTGGCCAAAATTGCTTCCAAAATTGAAAGGTCTGACTTGGAATTTTATTTCTGCTCAGATAGGCAAGGGTTAAACCGGTCAGCCATAAACCCATGCTAATCATCAACCAAAAATGGGGTGTTTCGGTCGGATGAATTGCCAAAAAATCCAATATTTTTGAGTCCTGAATGGCGAGTGGATTGACATCAACTATCAGCCAAGTACTAGCCAATCCTAATAAAATCAAAGGAAATATTTGTAAAAAATCAATTTTGGAGGTTTCAAAGCTTAGATTTGAGCGATTTTTTCCGCCAAAAATCAGAAATGCTTGTCGACTCGAATAAAGGGTACTCAATGCAATTCCAAAGGCTAAAACACCTAAAAGTACAAGATAGACGGCGTGAAAGGCAGAATGTTCACTTTGTTCAATTAAAAAGCCTGCAATATTCTCTTTGGAAAAGAATCCGTTGGTCAATGGCAAACCAATTAAGCCGAGTGTGAAAATGATATACAAAATGGCAATCCCTGGGATTTTGGTAAATAAACCACCCATGGTTTGTACATTTTGTGGATCTATTTGATGCTGTTTATCTTGATGGTGCAGGTAATGAATGATTGCCCCCGCCGATAAAAATAGACCAGCTTTAAAGATGCCATGGGTTAGCAAATGGAATAAGGAGGCATCTGAACCTAATCCCATCCACATCAAGCCAATTTGGGATATGGTTGAATAGGCAAGTGTTTTTTTAATATCGCGTTGAAAAAGTGCAAAAACAGCTGCACTTAAGAAAGAGATACCTCCGATAATTCCAAAGGCTAAATGCGTTTCTTCACCAGTGATCGGATAAACACGCATGGCTAAAAAAACACCAGCAGTCACCATGGTAGCAGCATGAATTAAGGCAGAGGCGGGAGTTGGACCTTCCATAGCATCGGGAAGCCATGACATCAGGGGGAATTGTGCTGATTTGCCTGAGGCACCTATTACCAAGGTCAATCCGGCCAGGAGTCCAAGGGGTCCAAATTGACTTATATTCATCGAAGAAAAACGATCTGTTTGAAAATGCTGCGCTACTAAAAATAAGCCAATTAATAAGGCTAAATCGCCAATTCTGTTTAATAAAAAGGCTTTTTTAGCAGCACGAATGGCAGTATCTTTTTGATGCCAAAAACTGATTATAAAAAAAGAACAGGCCCCAACAAGTTCCCAAAATCCATAAAACATCCATAGTTGGTCGGCAATCAATAAACCAATCATGCTGCCAACAAATAATTGGAGGAAAATGAAATATCGATTGATGTGTGCTTCCTTTTTCATGTAAGACAAGGAAAAAACCTGCACCATGAGTGAAACCAAGCCAACTAAGCAAAGCATTGCTTTGCTTATCGAATCAAGGTGAAAACTTGCATTTATTACCTTATTTCCAATCGTAAACCAATGGATATTTAGTTGAAAATTACTGGTTTGTTGAATAGTAAATTGCAAAATAAATCCCAATAATGTGGCGGATGAAGCCACGGAAAACCATGAAACAATACTTGATTTTTGTTTGATGAATAGCGTCATGATTGCCGCCGTAATCCAAGGCAACAAGGCTAATTCACTAAAAATCAAGGTTGAATTCATAAATGGGTTTTAGTCTACAAATATAGTGGATTAAAATCAATTGTGAAGGTAAAATAGGATTTTTTAAAGTTATCCACCACTTACAGGCGGAATTAGTGCAATCTCCATTTGGGGTAAAAGCATAAAATCTGCTTCAGGGAAATGGTGATCGGCAGCGATTCGTAGGGAAGGTAAATTTTGTAGGGCAGGAAATTGTTTTTTGACTTGTAGGAGGAATTCTGCAACTGTTACAGGTTGTTCCAAGGTAATTTTTAACGATTTTTCCTTTAATAAATCTTTTGTAATTCCGAATAGCAATACGGTATATACGGTCATTTTAATAGGGTAATTTTGTACCTTTGTAGTTCATGCAAAGATACAAGTTTAACGGATGAATTTAAATTTGCCGAAGGGTTTAATTGATAATCATGGAAGAAAAGTAGATTATTTGCGTTTGGCTGTAACCGATCGTTGTAATTTGCGTTGTACCTACTGCATGCCGGCAGAGGGGATTGCCTATTTGCAAGAAAAGCAATTGCTTACTTGGGAAGAAATGTCAAGATTAGTGCGAATTTTGGTTGATTTAGGAATTACAAAAGTTCGTTTGACAGGTGGAGAGCCGTTTCTGCGCAAGGGATTCATGGAGTTTTTGCAGGAAATCAGCCAATTCCCCTCCTTAGAAATTTGCATTACAAGCAATGGTGTGTTGTTAGGAAATCATTTGTCGGAGTTAGATGCCTTGGGAATTCGTTCCATTAATTTAAGTTTAGACGCCTTAGATCCTAAACGCTTTCATGAAATCACACGTCGAGATGAATATGACCAAGTCATAGCTGCTTTATATCGCATGCTCGAGATGAATTTTAAGGTGAAAATCAACGCAGTGGTGATGAAAGGTAGGAATGAGGAGGATATTCTTTCTTTGGCTAATTTGGCAAAAGAAAATAGGTTGTCGGTCCGGTTTATCGAGGAAATGCCTTTCAATGGTCAAGGTGAGCGGATAGAAACCTTGAGTTGGCTGGATATTAAAGAGCAACTGTTAAAAGGATTTGTTTCGTTAGATGAAATTCCAATGGGTTTAGGTGATACTGCTCAGCGATATTTGATGGAAGGTTTTAAGGGAGATGTGGGAATCATCGCCGCACATAGTCGAACTTTTTGTGGTACTTGTAACCGTTTACGCATTACTGCCAAAGGTCAAGTGAAAACCTGCTTGTACGATGATGGAGTTTTTGATTTGAAAACGTATCTTCGTTCAGGCGTTTCCGATGAAGAGGTTCGAAATATTTTGATTAATTTGAATCTAAAACGTCCAGTGGATGGATTTGAGGCGGAAAATAACCGAAAAGTGATAATAAATGAATCGATGACAACCATCGGTGGATAAGTATGTTAAACAAAGATCAACTATTTGAAGGGATTAAAAAGCTCAATGTTTTAGTCATAGGGGACTTAATGATTGACGCCTACACCTGGGGCAAGGTAACCAGAATATCACCAGAAGCGCCAGTGCCAGTGGTGAATGTTGCCAAAACTGAATCTCGTTTAGGTGGGGCAGGTAACGTGGTCATGAATTTAGTCAGTTTAGGAGCAAATCCTTTTGTGGTTTCTGCCGTTGGAGACGATGCACGTGGAATTGAGTTAAAAAATTTATTAATACAACAAGGGGTCGATGTTTCTGGAATAGTGGAGGATGCTTCTCGACCAACTACGGTGAAAGAACGTGTTTTGGCAGGATCTCAGCAACTTCTTCGAATTGATGCCGAGACGGATCAGTTAGTTTCTCCAGATATTTCGCTTCAACTCTTAGAGAACGTAAAGCATTTAATACCCAAAATGCATGTGGTAATCTTTGAAGATTATGATAAGGGCGTGTTGTCGGAAAGCCTGATTCAAGAAGTAATTGCTTTGGCAAAAATGCACCATGTTCCTACAGTAGTTGACCCCAAAAAGCGTAATTTCTTTTCGTACGCAGGAGTGGATTTGTTTAAGCCAAATTTATCAGAATTAAAGGCTGGCTTGAACCTTAGTCCTGAGGATTTGACGGATGCTGTTTTACCTAAAACGGTAAAAGACTTCAAAGAAAGTCAATCCATGAAAGGTGTTTTTGTCACCCTATCTGAGCGAGGTGTGTATATTGATTATGCTGGCCAAACGGCTAAAATTCCTGCCCACGTGCGTCAGATTGCTGATGTTTCCGGAGCAGGAGATACGGTTATTTCCATTGCGGCCTGTGCCTTGGCACTTGGTTTGCCCGCAAAACAAATTGCTGAACTTGCCAATCTTGGCGGAGGCTTGGTGTGTGAATCTTTGGGAGTAGTACCCATTCAAGTTGAAAAGTTAGCGAGTGAGCTAGCTCACTTTTAAACTACTGCCGTAAATTCTATCTCCACCTTATACTTCGGATCGATTAAGGCTGAAATTTCATAAATTCCTGTAGTTGGCTTTACGCTTCCAAAGAAAGCTGCATGTGCCTTGGCTATCTCTAAATTTTTTGAAATATCTGTCGTAAAAATACGTGTACGCACCACATCGTTTATCGATGAGCCAGCATCTTCTAACACCTGTGCAATGCGCTCAATGATGTTATAAGTTTGTGCGTAAAAATCATCTTCTTTGATGTTTTCACCATCTACAAGGGCAACTGTACCTGAAATTTCTAATAAATTGCCAGATTTAACGGCACGGCAATAGCCAAAAACATCTTCAAATGGAGAGCCACTTGAAATATTAATTCTCTTTGTCATAATTTTTAATGGATTTGTTAACATTCTCCCACCATTGCTTGTTAGCAAATCGAACTACTTCACCAATTACGATTACAGCGGGATTGCTAAGTTCGTTCTTTTGAGCGATTTTATCAAGTTCTCCTGCAAATCCAAATCCAGTTTTTTGATTTTTAGTGGTGGCTGATTGCACAATTGCTGCCGCAACTTCTCCTTTACCAAAAGCTTGGCAAATTTTTGAAATGGCCTCTAATTGGTTCATGCCCATTAAAATAATTAAAGTTGCATTTGATTGTAATCCAAGTTGCAAATCGCTACTCAGACTACCATCTGATTTAGTACCTGTCATGACCCAAAAGCCATCTGAAATACCTCGAACGGTCAATGGAATGTTGGCGGCCGAAGGCCCGGCAAGGGAGGAGCTAATCCCAGGAACATAACCTGTAATTAAACCAAATCGTTCGGCAAAATCAATTTCTTCTTGACCTCTACCAAAAACAAATGGATCACCACCTTTTAATCGAACGACATGACCAAGTGCAAATGCTTTCTCAACAATTAATTGATTGATAGTTTCTTGCGAATGCGATTCACCTGGTTTTTTTCCTACATAAATTTTTTCACACGTTTCAGCACAATAGGATAATAAACTAGCATCCACTAAGGCATCATATAATACCGCATTGGCTGATTCCAAGGCCTTAACTGCTTTTAATGTGATCAATTCAGGGTCACCAGGACCTGCACCTACCACTGTTAGTCGTGGTTGGGGTTCTAGGTTCTTTAAATGTTCGAATCTATGTAGCATTATTTTTCAGTTAATACTTGACGGAATAAAGACGCTTTTGCCAAAAAGTTTTTGGCTTCTTCTATATATTTTGCAGCAAATGCCTCACTTGGCTCTTGTTGATTGATTTGTAAAACCAAAGTAGCAAATGATTCTTTTTCAATGGATACTTCACCTGTTTGTACAAAGTTTTCATCAAACTTGGTGATCACTTGGTTTTGAGTGGATACACTTACACTTTTATCTAAAAGTAAGGCTTTAGCAGCTGAAATAAATACGGAATAGGCATGGTAGATTGAATCTGCCCAGCGATTTTCTGCAAATGCATTTTCAGCCCAGTCCAATTTCTCCTCTGCTTCAAATAATAAGGTAGCGACCAAGTCAATCATGACACCAGCACATTCACCTACACCAATTTCCGTTGCAAAATGATCATTTGAGCCCCAGTCGATAAAATCCGAATCTACCAAGGTTGATAAATCTGCTAAAGGTTTTAATAATTCATAGAAATATTTTTCTCCTTGTCGATCATAATATTGGTAGAAATATTCCCCTTCAAGTGCATTTTCCTCATAATTATTTAAAATTACCCGCAGGGCAGCAGGTCCTCTTTTCGATGGAACCTTGATGACTTTATCTGCAATTTTTCCTTCTCCATTTCCTAAAGTTGCACCACCTAATAATACTTGCAAAGCTGGTAAAACACGTTTGTCAGGTGCTTTTAGCGAGGAACCATGGAATCCAATCGAGGCCATTCCATGTTGCCCACATGAATTCATACAACCCGAAATTTTAATTTTTAATTCGTTGTTGTTGATCAATTCAGGAAAATCTTCCGAAATAACTGATTCTAATTTTGAAGTAATATTGGTTGAATCAGAAATGGCCAAATTACAGGTATCGGTACCCGGACAAGCCGTAATGTTTGCTACCGAATTTGCACCTGGACTTGCCAATCCATGCGCTTCTAACACCTGATAAATATAAGGTAAATTGGCAGTAGGAACATATTTTAACATCAAGCCTTGGTTGATGGTTACTCGAATATCATTTCCAATGTATCCATCAAATGCTTGAATCAACGAGCGAGAAGTATCTGACGAAATATTTCCATTCAACACACGAACATATACGGCATGAAATCCTTTTTGTTTTTGCTCAAACGTATTCGTAGTCAACCAAGTTTTATATGCTTCTGTGCTTAAGGGTGCAACCTCGCTGACCAATTTAGGTGCCTCAACTTCCCATAAAGAAGCATCCTGAATAGCAACCGAATGGTTTTTCAGGGCAATTGTTTCAGCATTGACTAACTCTACAAAGGCATCGAATCCAATTTTTTGAATTAAAAATTTCATTCGCGCTTTATGGCGCGAATTTCTTTCGCCATGACGATCAAAGACGCGTAAAACTGCCTCTATGTATGGAATCACCTTGTCTTCCGCTAAAAATTCATGGGCAACTTTTGCCAACATCGGTTGAGCACCCAGTCCACCTCCCACAACTACACGGAAACCTTTTTGTCCACCTTGAATTTTTGGAATAAATCCTAAATCATGTAAATAGGCCAATGAAGTATCTTCCTCCGTATTTGAAAAGGAAATTTTGATTTTGCGACCCATTTCTTGACAAATTGGGTTTCTTAAGAAATATCTGAAGGCCGCATCGGCATGTGGACTCACATCAAATAATTCCTTTGGGTCGATGCCAGAAGTAGGAGAGGCCGTAATGTTACGTACTGTGTTTCCGCAGGCCTCACGTAATGTGATATCATCTTGTTCCAATTTTGACCATAATTCTGGTGTTCGATCCAAAGAAACAAAATGGATTTGAATGTCTTGTCGAGTCGTTAAATGCAAATTTCCGGTAGAATATTCATCAGAAATATCCGAAATACGTTTCCATTGCTTGAAAGTGATTTTACCATACGGCAATTTGATGCGCACCATTTGCACCCCTTGTTGACGTTGTCCGTAAACACCACGGGCTAAACGCAAACTTCTAAATTTCTCTTCATGGATTTCTCCAGCCTTGAATTGCGCAATTTTCTTGGCTAAATCAATGATGTCTTTTTCTACTAAGGGATTCTCTACTTCCGAACGAAAACTTTGCATGTTCTTATTTTTATAAATCTAATTAGTCTATATAATATATAGATTATGCAAAGTTAATACATATATTTTTATTGGCAAGAAAATATTTATATTCGTTTAAAAATATTTAATGAATGAAAAATAAGTTATTCTGTGTATTGTTTTTAGTTGCTTCGACTGCTTTTGCTCAAAAGAATGTAACAACTATTTCTAAGGACGAAATAGTACCGACTGGATTAAAGGTGGTTAAGACTTCTCATAAAGTCAGCATAGCCGGTAAGTTAATTAATTACCAGGTACAAACGGGTTATTTGGAGTTGAAGGCTGACACTGGAAAAGTGATGTCGAAAATCTTTTTTACCTACTATAAAAAAGAGGGTGAAGAGGAGTCAAAACGTCCTGTGACCTTTACGTTTAATGGTGGTCCGGGTTCAGCATCCTTGTGGTTACACATGGGTGGGGTGGGTCCACGCAGAGTGGAGTTAGATGCGGAGGGAAATGCCATGCCTGCTCCTTATAAGATTATTGATAATGAATATTCATGGTTGGATAAGACGGATTTGGTTTTTATAGATCCGGTGAGTACGGGCTTGTCGAGAGCGGTTGGTGAAGCAGCTTCAAATTATCATGGTTTTGAGGGTGATATACGTTCGTTTGGTAACTTTATTCAACATTTCTTGAGCAGATATGAGCGCTGGTCATCTCCAAAATATTTAGCAGGGGAAAGTTATGGTACCACAAGAGCAGCTGGACTTTCAAAGCATTTACAAGATGTACATCGCATTTATTTAAATGGCGTAATTTTAATTTCTGCCGTCTTAAATTTTGGAACGAATGATTACGCGATTGGAAATGATTTGCCACGTGCCTTGTATATTCCATCATATACCGCGGCTGCTTGGTTTCATAAAAAATTAGCAAAAGATTTATTGAACAAGCCCTTGAAAGAAGTTTTGAAGGAATCAGAGGTATTTGCTTTAGGTGAGTATGCATCCGCCTTATTGAAAGGCGGTTGGATGTCGGAAGAAGAGAAGTCGAAAGTTGCAGAAAAAATGGCCTATTTTACAGGGCTCGACAAAGCATATATTCTTCGAGGTAATTTACGCATTGATGAAAATCGTTTTTATAAAGAATTACGCAGAAATGATGGCTTAAGTATTGGGCGTTTGGATGCTCGTTTTACAGGTCGCAATTTTGATGATGCGGGAGAATATGTTGATTTTGATCCCTCATTTGCCAATATCGATGGTCCGTTTACGGCCGCTATCAATGATTATTTGGAAAAAGAATTGAATTGGAAAGACGAAAAAGCCTACAATGTATTTGGCAATGTATACCCGTGGGATTACTCCAATGTACAAAATAAATATTTAAATGTGGCAGAGAGTCTTCGTGATGCCATGGCTAAAAATCCGCATCTTAAAGTGTATCTTGGAGCAGGATATTATGATTTTGCAACCCCATATTTTACGGCCATGTATGATTTGGAACACATGTTTTTACGTCCGGAGCAAAAAAAACGCGTGAAAGTGCATACCTATGAGTCGGGACACATGTACTACATCCACAAACCATCTCTTGAGCAATTCAAAAAAGACATTGATGCTTTTTATGAATTAAAGGAGTAAGTGGAGTTTGCAGGGGCAGAACGAATGTTCTATCTTTGCAGTCCAAACAGAGGGGTGTCCGAGTGGTTGAAGGAGCACGCCTGGAAAGTGTGTATAGGCCTAAAGCTTATCGAGGGTTCGAATCCCTTCCCCTCTGCGAATAAGAATTGTGGAACTTTAGAATTGTAGAACTGTAGAATTGTAGTTTTCTGGGTTCTAGAATTTAATGACAAATCGGTTCATTCCTTTTTCAAATTCATAGGTAATTGCTGCTTGATGTAAATCAAGGATTTTTTTAACAAGGGCTAATCCGAGCCCGAGTCCACGGGTGCCATGAGCCTGTTTCCCTCTGAAAAATTCGGAAAACAAATGATCTTGTTCTTCTTTTGGGATTTCTTCCCCAGGATTTTCAACGTTGATATAAAGGTGGTTTAATTGTTTTTTAAGAACAATCTTTGCTTCTTTTTTGGTGGCATAACTGTGGCAATTATTAATTAGGTTTTGAATCGCCATGCCAATGAGTCGATGATTTCCTTGCACGGAAATGTCCTCATCACTTTCGATGTGATCATCCATTTCAAATTGAAGCATAAATTTAGGCTCAATTTTTTTTGAATTTTCGATGCATTCAAAAATTAATTCATCTAATCGGAGGGTAGAAAAACTAAGATTGGCTTGACTCTCCACTTTCGCAATGTCCAATAAGATATTGATCATGTCGCCCAATTGTTTGCTGTCTTCTTTGATGCGTTTAATGTCATTTTTTAAGTTTGCATCCGCTTGTTCCATTTCTAGCATTTCCAAATTACTTACCAAAACAGCAATGGGAGTTTTTAATTCATGCGAAATATGATGAATCGCATTTTTTTGAAACGAGTAGGCTGTGTGTAAACTTTCTAATAATTCATTAAATCGTTCGGAAAGAAGGTAAATTTCATCCTTAATTTCTGGTGTGGGTAATTTTATTTTGGCTGTATCGATGTTGATGATTTTCAAAGCAGCAGCCATTTGAACCAGGGGTTCGGAAATTTGTTTCGATAAAATAAATGAAATCAATAATATGAGTCCAGAAATAATAAAAAATAACGTTATTAGGGTAAATTTCAGGTATTGTAACTTTGAATAACCGAATACATCTTGGGCTTTCGAAATGGCAAAAAATATTTTGTTGTTGAATTTGTAACGAATCCCAACAATATCGAATTCTCCTTCACTTTTTTCGACGATATCTTTTTTTTCATTTAATTCTTTTAGGATGTCATTTGGAAATTCAATAACCGTGTCGTCTACGGATGAGTAAATTAAATTTTTATGTTCGTCGAATATGAGTGTTTTTTCTTTGTATAATCGATTAACAGAAACTTCGTTGAGCGCTTGTAAAATATTTTGGTTGAATTTTTCAGATTCTCCCAAAGTGGTAATGGCAGCAATGCTGTGGTCTTTCATGCGTTGCTGGTATTCTTCTTGTCGGTAATTATAAAACAAGGTATATACTAAAAAGAACGCAATGGCGGTAACCGTCATGGATAAGAGGGAGAAATACAATAAAATTCTACTTCGTATATTCATGGGCAGAAAGGTAATAGCCGAAGCCTATTTTTGTACGTAATAAATGCGTGTCAAAGGGTTTGTCAATTTTTTTACGTAAAAAATTGATGTAAACCTCAATGGTATTATTGTTTTCATCGAGTGAGCCTTCCCAAATGGATTGATTGATTTCTTTTTTGGAGACAATATTTCCTTTGGCTGCTGCAAGTTTAACCAATAAGTTGTATTCTCTTTGGGTTAAATCGATGGGCGTATTATTTCTAAACACTTTTTTTTGTAAGGTGTCAATTAACAAATCATGCACCCAAATTTTTTCCTCTGCTTTTATATCTTTTTTACTAAAGCGCTTCAAGATTGCTTTTAAACGGGCAACCACTTCTTTCATGAAAAATGGTTTGGTAATGTAGTCGTCTGCTCCAATTTCGAAACCTTGAATTTTATCATCAAAATCATCGAAGGCAGTGAGCATGAGTATGGGAGTTGGGTCATTATGTGCTCGAATCTCTCTGCAGACTTCCCAACCATTTTTAATCGGTAAATCAATGTCTAAAATGATGGCGTCATAGGATTTTTCATTGATTTTTTGAAGGGCGGAGTATCCGTCAAATTGACAATCAACATCGAATTGTTCTTGTATAAGATAGTCCCTAAGATTTTTGCTTAGTGTTTTGTCGTCTTCTACCAATAAAATTTTCCGCATTTTATGCATCTGTAGAAAATGGAGGGATTGTACTTTTTAAAGTTACATAAAATTTTACTATAATTTTAAAAATTTAAGTTCATTTTAAGTTGCAATAATGCACCTTGCAGTCAAATAGGATTGTACATGAAGCGAATTTTTCTACTATTCATAAGTTTATCATTGATTTTGGGACAAAATCATTTGTTTGCAGCTGCAGACACCTTACAGGTTTCCCTTAAACAAGCTGATCAACTTTTTTTAAAATCAAATTATCAGTTATTAGCCACAGAGTTACAAATTTCAGATCAGAAAGCGCAATTGTTGCAAGCAAAATTATATCCAAATCCTTCTTTTACGGCTGAATTAAATGCAATTGATCCAGAGAATAATCAAGTGTTTCATCTGGGTTCAACAGGAGAGCAATCCTTTCAATTGGAGCAATTGATTTTATTGGGTGGAAAAAGGAAGTCGCAAATTGAATTAGCCAAGAAAAATGTGGAGATGGCAGAGTTGGCATTTCAAGATTTAATTAGACAATTAAAGTTTCAGTTGCATGCAGGATTATATCTATTGCATCAGCAACAATTATTGATTTCCAAATACACACGGCAGTTAAAAATGGTGGATGGAATCTTGAATTCCTATGAGGAGCAAGCTAAAAAAGGAAATATTCCCTTAAAAGATGTGGTTCGATTAAAGGGCGTTTATTTGAATTTGACCAATGAGCGCGCGCAAGTAACGGGCGATTATTACGCTTCATTGGCAAGAGTTCAAACGCTTTTGCAAACGGATAAAATTGTGTTACCTGCTATCGATGACAATCAGATTAATCAATTGATTTTACCTTTTAAGCTTGATTATTTATTGGAGGAGGCTTTGTTGAATCGAACAGATATATTGATGAGCAAAAAAGATATGGAAATTGCGGATCAGTTTTTGGATTTGCAGAAGCGATTGGCGAAAACAGATATTACGCTTTATACCAATTATGATCAACGAGGTGGCGCTTTTCAACGTCAGGTAAATCTAGGAGTTCGATTGCCCTTGATGTTTTGGAATAAGAATCAGGGAAATATCAAATCAGCTGAAGTACAAAAACAAACCAAAAATTATTTATTTGAGGCCTTAAAGGCACAAGTTGTAGCAGAAGTAAAGAGTAATTTTTTACAATACCAGCAAACGATTTCAGAATACCAAAAAAATAAAAAATTATATAATGAGGATTTCGAGTCGACTCTGAAAGGGATGACCGAAAATTTTCAAAAAGGAAATGTTAGTTTGATTGAGTTTGTCGACTTTTTTGAGTCGTATAATAATGCCTTATCTGAAATGGCACGCTCACAAATGCAATTAGCCACATCGGCCGAACAAATTAAGTTAAGTACTGGAAAAGAATTATTTTAAGATGAAAAAGATATTTGCATTAGGATTTATTGGATTGTTTCTCGTGTTGTCCTGCGGAAAGAAAAAGGAAGAAGATGCGGAAGTTGGAAAAGCTTTTCGTTTGAGTGATACCATGATGGCTCGTTGTCAGTTTTATATGAGCAAAGAGGAGGATGTTAAGAATGAGCTTAAGTTATTTGGAAAGATTCAGGCGGATAATAATAAGTTGGCAGATGTTTTTTCATTGGTTGGAGGAAATATCATAAAAATCAATGTGGAATTGGGTGACTATGTGAAAAAGGGTCAAGTTTTGGCTGTCATTCGAAGTGGAGAGGTTGCGGGATTTGAGAGAGATCGATTAGATGCCATTGGGGATGTGGCCGTTGCAGAAAAGAATTTACAAGTTGCCAAAGATTTATTCAAAGGGAAATTGGCTTCAGAGAAAGATGTGGTGGCAGCACAAAGGGAGTTGGAGCGACAAAATGCTGAGTTGGGTCGGATTAATGAAGTATTCAATATTTACAACTTGAAAAAAGGATCGATTTACAATATTACGGCATCGATGGATGGATTTATTATTGCAAAAAATGTTAACCAGAATGAGCAGATTAGAGCAGATAAAACAGATGCCTTATTTTCAATTGCAGAAATAAATGAGGTTTGGGCAATGGCCAATGTCAATGAAAGTGATGTTTCAAAAGTACAATTGGGATACGAAGCAGAAGTGGCAACATTGAGTTATCCAGATGATAAATACAAGGGAAAAATTGATAAAATATTTTCAGCAATTGATCCTGAAACGAAGGCTATGAAAGCCCGCGTACGTATTCCGAATGCAAATTATAAATTAAAGCCTGAGATGAATGCAACCATTACGGTTCGGTACTCAGAGCATCAACAAATGGTGGCGGTGCCATCCAGTGCCGTATTGTTTGATAAAAGTAAGTCGTGGATCATGGTATTTAAAAGTAGAACAAATATTGAAACTCGACAAGTTGAAGTATATCGTACCATCGGGAATATCACCTATATCTCACATGGTTTGGCAGCAGGAGAAAAAGTTGTTTCTCAGAACGGATTGTTGATTTACGATGCTTTAAATGATTAAGAAATGGTTGTGAAGCGAATCATATTCGTGTTATTAAGTTTGATGATGAGGTTGTATATATTTGCCCAGGATTCGCTGGGCAAATATTTTGTTCACTTTCAACAGACAGCAATTTATCAGTATCATCCGGCTTTTAACGCTAAATATTCTGGAGATAATTCATTG
>JBEGQV010000025.1:0-17655 GCA_041180785.1 Bacteroidota bacterium
ACCAAAGGCTAGTGAAAAAATACTTTTGTACCAAATAGGTAGAAAATTATTTACAAAAAATGGATATGAAGACATTGGTATGGATCATTTTGCCTTACCAAGTGATTTGATGGTTAAAACCCGAAATGAAGGTAAATTGCATCGAAATTTCATGGGTTATACAGTACAGCAAACGGGATTACTATTAGGATTAGGTGTTTCGAGCATTTCTGATGCATTTTATGGGTTTGCTCAAAATGAAAAAACCATTCACGATTATTATGCACGCATACAATCAGGAAATTTAGCAGTTTTTAAAGGTTATTTTTTAAGCGAAACGGACCAATCCATGCGAAAATACATTTTAGACATTGCCTGCAACGGAAAAACGGAGTTTCAAGAAAAAGATTTAGAACTGTTAAAGACATTTTCATTCCCAATTCTTAAAGAACTTGAAAAAGATCAATTTATCAATTGGAATGCAAAAGGACTTCAAATCACAGCCCTTGGATTACATTTCTTACGAAATATCTGTCGAGCCTTTGATTTGAAGTCCGTGGAGAAAGAAAATACGTTTAGCAAAGCCATATAAGTGGAAAGTGGAAAGTGGAAAGTGAAGATTGAAATGTTTTAATTTTTCACTTTCCACTTTCCACTTTTCACTTCAAGTTATACTTGAATTTATACCTCTCATACATTTGCTTCTGCTTGTTATCCAAGGAAACGTCTCTTCCTTGTATAAATGCCTTTTCAAGCTGGTTTCCTCTCATGTCGAGTAAGTCGCCTTTTGAAATCAACAAATTGGCATCTTTTCCCACTTCAATTGTTCCCGTTTTATCTGCAATGCCTAAAATTTCAGCAGCATTTTTGGTGATCGCGCTTAATGCCTCCTCTTTACTTAATCCATAAGTGGCGGCAGTACCCGCATTAAAAGCTAAATTTCTGTAGCGCGATTCGGTATGGCCATCATTTAAACAATATAAAACTCCAGCCTTTTGTAATATGGATGCAGTTTTATAGGGTTGATCGATATCGTCATCCTCCATCGAAGGCAAAGCATGTTCTTCTTCTAAAATAACCGCTACTTTATTTTTTGCCAAAATAGGGGCAATTTGATACGAATCTGAAGCACCCACTAAAACAAGAGGACAACCAATAGATTGGGCTAATTCAATTGCTAATAGCATTTGCTTTACACCATTTGCACGAACAAATAATTTTTGAGAGCCATTAAAAAGTCCTTTTATGGATTCAAAACGGAGATTTGTCGACACATGATTCTTTTCAGCTAAGTAAGCCTTTGCATCCTTAAAAAATTGACGTAACGTTTCCAATCGTTCATTTGACCTTTGCAAAGAATTTGCAGGTCCATGGGCATTTGGAGATACAGCATAAGTTGGAAAATTAATGTATAAACCATTATCCATTTTATAGGCGGCATCTTCATAATTCCAAGCTGATAACTGAACTACGGAAGAAAGGCCTTCAATCAATGAACCATTCGGTGCAATTCCAGCCAATAAAATTCCATTTTCTCGTAAAACTCCTAAAATTTTTGAATCAGCATTATAAGCCACAATTGAACGAATGTTAGCATTATTTTCACCAATTTCTAAAAAATCATTACTTCCACGAACTCCATTACCTACTTCATGTAATCCGATATCAGAAGTTGGCAAAATCAATCCTGGATAAACTTTCTTGCCTTTTGCATCAATTATGGAAGCGTTGGATGGAATAGCAACTTGTCCTACAGCAGTAATCTTTCCATTTTCAAATACCAAATTGGCGTCTTCCAATACTTTTCCATTCCCCACATGAATTGTGGCATGTGAAATGGCAGTGATTCCTTTTTGTGCTGGACTTGGATAGATTGTTTCTTGTGATTTTGCAACAAAGGGGAATAATCCCATTGCGTAAACCAATGTTAATTTTATATGCTTATTCATCTTATTCAATAGTTTGAGATTCATGTGTATGGTTTTCATCTTGCTCATCATGGTCGCTGCACAATAAAAGTGCTTTTCCACTAGGTTTTACAGGTTTAGTACTTGCTCCAGATTTTTTATCATTTAGCATTTTTTGTACTAAAGCATTGCGTTCAGCAGCGATTTTAACTCGAGTTTGAGCATCTTTTTCTCTGTCAAAATACACAACTCCATCAACAATCGTATATAATGATTTGGCATAGATGCTCAAGGGATTATCAGACCATAATACGACATCGGCATCTTTTCCAACTTTAATACTTCCCACCTTAGCATCTACATGTAAAGCTTTTGCAGGATTCAAGGTTACCATTTTAAGGGCATCCACCTCAGGCACATTACCATATTTAACGGTTTTACCAGCTTCTTGATTTAATCGGCGAGCCATTTCCGCATCATCTGAATTGATACATACATTTAGTCCCATGTTGTACATAATAGCAGCATTGTAAGCAATGGCATCCTGTACTTCTGTTTTGTACATGTACCAATCAGAAAAAGTAGACACATTCGCCCCATGAGCTTTCATTTTATCTGCTACTTTATAACCTTCCAAAATATGCGTAAAGGTGTTGATATTGAAATCATATCCTTGTTTCTTCATATTTTCAACGACACGCATCGTATACGTTATTTCAGGTTGAACATAGGAGTGACAGGTAACGAAACGCTTTTTATTCATGATTTCCACTAAAGCCTCCAATTCTAAATCTCGTCGAGTAAGTAAGGGATTTGCTTTCATGTTTTTATCATATTCAACTGCACGATCAAAAGCATCGACTAAAACCTCTTCTACACCCATTCGAGTATCAGGGAAACGATTATTTGCCATGGAGGTGGTCCGTTTTACGTTTTCACCTAATGCAAATTTGATAAACGGATCAGCTCCCTGGAATTTTAACCCCTCATCTGTTGCTCCCCAACGAAGTTTAATCAATTGGGTTTGTCCACCAATTGTATTCGCTGATCCATGTAAAATATGGGAAGAAGTTACCCCTCCACTTAACTGACGATAAATATTAATGTCTTCTGGATCTAGGTTATCTCCAATGCGAACTTCTGAAGTAACAGATTGTGCACCTTCATTAATGGAAACAGTAGCAATATGTGAATGTTCATCAATGATTCCTGCTGTAAGGTGTTTTCCAGTACCATCAATTACACGTGCACCAGATTCAGAAATATTTTTACCAATTTTTTGAATTTTACCAGCTTTCAATAATACATCCGACTGACTTAATATACCGTCTTTTTCATTGGTCCAAACGGTCGCATTTTTAATTAAAATAGTTTCTTGACTAGGTTGTGTCTCATTTCCATAACCTAAGAAAGGGTAGGTAATCTTCGAAACCAATTCATTGGTTTTATTTTTCTCAATTTCTGATTTTTTTTCACTTACCTCTGCCATTTTTACAGCATTCCACACAATTGCCTTTCCAGTAGCATCAAATCCGGTTCCTGTCAAATCAGATCCTAACAAATTTCCATTCAATCGAATTAGGTCATTCGATGTTTTACTATTTGCAAAACTAAGGGTTAACGTATTATTGGCATAAGATGCTTTTCCCTCCAAGGTATCTTTACTGATAACTTTTAATTTCAAATCTTTTGAAAGCTCTAATTGATAGGAATTATCGGCAATATTCAGTTTATAGGTACCACTTAATTCAGCATAATTACCTGCTGAAATGATAAACTTTTCCCCTCCAATCCAATTTTCAAGAATTTTAGCTTGAGATGAAAAAATAGGGGCATCTGTTATGATAAAATTTGCCATTTTGCCCACTTCTAAAGAACCTACTTGATCATAAACACCTAATAATTGCGCAGGAGTTTTGGTTAATGCCTCTAAAGCTTTGGATTCACTCAATCCAAATGATATGGCCTTTTTCAAATTACTCAAAAAACTTTTTGAGTCTTTCATGTCTTGCGTTAAAGCAAATGGAATGTTATTTTTTTCAAAAACTCCTGGATTCGTTGCAGCTAATTCCCAATGACGCATGTCGGCCAAAGATAATAATCTAGCCTGAGTAGGATCTTCCACATCTGGCGTACTTGGGAAATCCAAATCTAAAATATAACTAGCCTTCGTTTTTTGAATTTCAGCGATTCGCTGATAACCACTTTCGCCTCCGCGAATGATATATTGAACACCAAACTCATCGCCAATTTTATCCGCTCGAACCGCAGCCCATTTATCATCGCTTGCTTTGAATATTTGTGGTAAGCTTAGATTGGAATTAAAGGCCTCTAAAGATAAATTCAATCCTTCGGCAGCGGGCTTGGTTTGGTACCACTTGGCATCTAAATAGGTTTGACGCAATAATGCAATGCTTCCCATCAAAGAAGTAGGATAAGATTGCGTAGAAGTACCTTTCTCAAAACTAAAAACTTGTGCCGCTTTCGCTTTCAATACAAGGAGTTGATCATTTTTCTTTCCCAATGAAACCACAGCTCCAGTACCACGAATGATACCATCTTTTACATGAGTAAATACGGTACCAAAACCATTCGAACGAAAATTTGTAGCAGCAGCTTCATCTGCTGTAAATTGGTCTACCACATGTAATTCTGGGTGAAGAGCCTGATTCCAAGCAAAAGCACCTGGTTTATTTGATTTGAATTGCGCAGGAGCACCCCAATTAAAAGTACGACCTGTGTTTTGGGGAGAAGAAGATCCGTAATCTGTATAAGCGTCAATAAAAGAGGGATAAATAAATTTATCCTTACTATCGATAATTTGTGCATCAGCAGGAATAGCAATTTGTGCACCTATGGCAATGATTTTACCCTGCTTTATCAGCATCATTGCTTTTTCCAGTTTGTTATTGGATTGCGTAATAATGGTTGCATTGGTAAAGGCATAGGTTCCAGAACGAACATCTCGAATTCCATTTAATGGAAATGATTCTTGGGCTTGTAGCCAAGAATGCACAGTTAGGAAAAATCCTAAACTGAGAAATAGTTTTTTCATAGTTTGTTGTTAAAGTTTTATGATTGGCTTTGATGATACTCCACCTAAATCACTAATAAATTGTAAATAATATTTTCCTGTATTAATACCTAAATAAAATAAATTCAAATTAATCGTTCTTCTATTTTCAATATATCTTGAATAATGTACTTTCCCATGTGCATCTACTAAATTGATGGTACCATTTACGGTTGATTTCCACTTTAATTCAATCCAATCAGTACTTGGGTTTGGATAAACTTGAAAATCATCTGAATATACATTTTTCTCTTCAATGGTAATGTCACTAAAGGCAAATGCCCGCATGCCCAATTCATTTTTTAAAAATGGACCCGGGAATGGATAAATATTTTGATCTACATCATAATTACCATGAAACTCTGGTAAATAACTGATGGTATTACCATCATAATCAATATTAAACTCTAAAGTCACTTTATTCTTTCCATCAGAACTAATATTGGTTATGTACGGACCCATCGAATTTTGATTGAAGCGATCATAAAAAAAATAATTCTTCAATTCATGCTTATAAACTTTTCCAAATTGATCCGTTACCGTCGTATCTTTTGCGAATTTAATAACCTGACCTTCCTCAAATTCTAAAATTACCTTATTACGCGTATCGGCATCTGGGAAATAGGCTTTTTGAATGTTTGGACTTTGAACTTGAATAGGGAAAGTCTTTTTATAAACGTCTTTCAAAATCAATCGACCTACTTCGTTTGCCATTTGAAAATAGCCTTTGTTTTCAAATAAATATAAATCAGTTGGATTTTTTTGATAGGCTGTTCCATAATAATGTAAGCCATCAAATCCGGTATTTCCGACAGTAGCCCATGTTAACATATCCGACTGTGAAAGGAATTTTCGTTGCTCATTTCGTAAGGATGCAGCATTAGGAGATCGAAATGCGTAAATGTTAAGTTGGGGAACAGCAATCTTTACTAAATTGGGAAAGTAGGATTTGAGTTTTGTTTTAAAGGCTGAAAACTTGGGTAACCAAGTGCCGGCAACTTTATTCAACATCTCTGCTTCTCCTTGAATGAAAACGAATGTTTTAACGTCATTCACAAATCCACCCTTATATGCTCTATAATACAAAATATCACTTCCTTTGGGAGCATTTAAATCGCCGTTCATATTGGCGTGAAAATCGATCGGGGTACTTGGTTGCGCATTCGAAATAATGGCAACAGGTACCTTTTCACTTTCAATAAGTATTTTCCCTAATTCGGAGGCAAAGGGACCAAGACCCAAACCTAAATAATCTGAGGCGATTGGATCAAGTTTCAAATCCAATTTTTGCGTATTCCAAAGGGTATCTGCTAAATTGTAACTGGTATTTAAATCCTGGATAAGTTTATTTTTTCCAAAGGTCCGTAACCACTCACCTTGGTAGACATATTTATCCATTGGTCCTAATTTCGCATTCGATTGACCTGATACTAAAATCACATCACCTGATACAATATTGCTTCTTTTCACTAAAAGCGTAGAATCTTTCCCAGAGTAGGTATACCAATGAAAATCATATTCCGCTAACTCTGCTGGAATGGAATACGTAAAAGTGGTAAGATTTGCAGATGGACTCGGTTTTAGGACTTTTACCAGAGTGGCATTTCGATAAACCACCAATCCAATACTTGCAGTTGAATTGTTGGTGTTTTTAACCTTTATGGACACATCCGAAACATTTTTCGAATTCCTTGGATACAATTGATAATCCTGGGGCAATCCAGAAAAAGAAAAATCGCCAAAAGTTTGACCGAAAACTTGAACGACAATTAAATTTAATAAAAAGTAGAAAATATAATTTTTGAACATCTATTTTTACACATACTTTAAACAAATATAAACAATACTCTATGTATTATCAATATCAACAAACGCAAAAAATACCGGCAAGTTTAGACAAGGTTTGGGAATTTATGTCGAGCCCCGACAATTTAAAAAAAATCACCCCTCCTTACATGGGATTTGACGTCGTTTCAAATTCAAATTCTTCCAAAATGTATGCAGGAATGATTATTACCTACATCGTTAGACCGATGTTTCATATTCCTGTCCATTGGGTTACAGAAATCACGCATGTAGAAGAAGGAACATTTTTTGTTGACGAACAACGCATGGGACCCTATAAACTTTGGCATCATCAACATAAAATCGAAGCCATTAAAGGGGGCGTATTGATGACCGATATTGTTACCTATATACCGCCTTTTGGTATTTTAGGACAAATCGCCAACAGCTTGTTTATCCAAAAAAAATTGTCCGAAATATTTACATTCCGGACCAAAGCTGTAGATGAAATCTTTGGGAAATTCCAAGATTTATAAAGTATATTTTACACCAACTGTACCGATAAAAGATTGATCAGTAACTGTATAATTAGCAAATCCTTTTAATTGAAATTTTTTATTTAGGTCGTAGGTAATGGTTTCTGCCGCGCCAGTTAAATTACCTGCGTCTAAATAATATACCTGACTCAAAAATCCCCACTTATCTGCTGAATGAAAGGCATTTAAGGCCGTAAACAATGCTTTAAAATCCGTATTTCTTCCTTTTCCATTCAACACAAAAGCACCCACATTCCATTTCTTGGAAAGGGGATAAGAAAGCGTCAATTCTTGTCCAAAAAAACTGGTAACAGTTTGGTAATCGGCCGAAATTTGCAATGCAGGGATATGAACCCCTACAATGGTTTTGAATTTTCGATTGATTAATTTATACCTTGTCATGATTACAAACGTATTGGGCGTCATGCTCTTGATTCGAGTCATTAACATAAAATTGGCAGTTAATTTTTTGCTTGGGTTGGTACCTGCATTTAAAATCACATTGGGTTCTTTGGAAGTAAAAGCAGGAATAAAGGAAAATCCCCCAGTACTTACTTCAACTGATCCAACCTGGGCATATCCCGAAAAAACACAAAAAATAAATAGCAATAATAGTAGATTTTTTTTCATAATTTAAATAAATTAAGCCGTAAATGACTCAAATGCAAAATTAGTCAATTTTGTTGACATAATGAAAAAATACAATTTTGAATTATCCAATATTCTTATAAATTTGTACAAAATTTTTAGGCATGAACCTTAAAAACAGTCCTTTATTTTTCCTCTTTGCTTGCCTGATCCTGTCGACCTTTACCTATATTTCCTGCAACAATTCAAAGGCGAAAGAAGGAGAGGTGCTCGCAAAAACATACTGTGCTTCTTGTCACCTACAACCTTTGCCAGACGATTTACCGAAAAACGTTTGGCAATATTCCACATTACCTTACATGGGGATGATGATGGGACTTGACAAGGAAGTCGAGAACCTACCTGAAATCTTAAAAACCTATACCATCCTCAAAGCACCTCAACCACTTATTTCTCAAGAGGATTTTGAAAAAATTAAAGAATACTACCTAAGCAATGCTTCTGAATCAAAGGATTATGCTAACATGAATTTTCCTAAACTTGAGGTCAATAATCAATTGTTTACCGCTGAAGACATCAATTTGCCCAGCAATAACCAAACTTTTCCAAATTTTACCTGTGTAAAATTTGATCCACGTTCAAAGCGCATCCTTGCCGGCGACCAATCCAATCGAGTCGTTTGGATCTTGAATGCCAATGGCACCTTGATTAAAAAATTAGAAAACCAAGATGCCTTGACATATGTTGAAGCAAAAGGCAATCAATATTTGTTTACGTATATTGGATCAACCACCCAAGCGAATCCCAATACAGAAGGACATGTGGATCTTTTAAATGCTCAATACCAATCGAAAAATATTTTAAACAAGGTAAAACGTCCTTTAGAGGGCTTGGAAGCAAACTTAGATGCTGACGCATCTAATGAACTCATTACTTGTGAATTCGGTTTTAACGAAGGTGGACTCGCCATCTGGAAAAAAGGTAGGTCAGGTTATGAAAAACATCTCATCGACTCCCAAACCGGTTGCACTTCCATTCAAGTGAAAGACTTTAACAAGGATGGCAAATTGGATATTTTAGCACTTTTTGCCCAAGGTAATGAACGCATTAATTTATTCATCAACAAGGGAAATCTGACATTTGAGTCAAAAACACTCCTACGATTTAATCCGATTTGGGGTAGTAGTTCCTTTGATTTAGTGGATGTAAACCAAGACGGACAACTGGACATCGTTACTACTTCAGGAGATAATGCCGATTTTACAACGGTCCTCAAACCATTTCATGGTATCCGAATTTATGAGAACAAAGGAGATTTCCAATTCAGAGAGCCCATTTTTATTCCTCAAAACGGTGCCACTAAAGTGATGCATGCCGACTTTGATGTGGATGGAGATCAGGATTTACTTGCGATTTCCTTATTTCCCAACGTTACCCAAAACCCCCAGGAACAAATCTTGTTCATCGAAAACAGAAAAGGACAATGGGTACCACAAGGTATCCCTGCTTTTGACCACGGAAGGTATGCCGTCATGGATTTGGGAGATATCGACAACGATGGCGATGTGGATGTACTTTTAGGCTCTCATGCTGTAGCAAAATTCCCAGAGGGACAATTTAATCCCAATTGGAAAAACGCCAAAGGATTGACGATTTTACGCAATTCCACAAAATAATCAATTGATTAGGAACAAATATTTCTATAGCAGTGTTTTATAAGAATAGAATGACCTTACATTGACAAACACCTATTCCTACACACTTTTTCATTCCACAAGCGAATTACCTGCTGCCTGGGACCAGGTCTCCAATTCTTGTATTTTTTTACAAAAAAAGTATTTACAAGTACTAGAGAATGCTTCTCCGGAAAACATGAAGTGTCATTTTGTAGGCATATTTGAGAACAATGAATTAATTGCGACTTCCATCATTCAAGAAATACAATTAGATGCCCTGAATAGTTTTGGAAACAGGGATCATTGTTTTAAAAATCAAATCAGGAACTTGTTATTTCGTAAATTTTCCTCCAAGGTTTTGGTGGTAGGAAATAACATGCTAAGTGGACAAAATGCTTTTGCCATCTCAGCTAAGGCGAAGGAACAGCAGGTGCTAAATACCTTAAAAGAAATCGTTCAAAACTGGGAAAACACTTATCATATTTCCCTCATCAAGGATTTTACCATTCCAGAAATAGACCAGCAAGATACACATCATTTTCAGCAAGATTATGCCTTCTCCGCCCAACCCGCGATGGTTTTATCTATACCATCTCATTGGAAAGGCGAAGCAGATTATGTAAATGATTTGCATAAAAAGTATAGAGATCAGTACAAACGTTGTCGAAAAAAAGGAGCGGAGCTTGTGTCAAAAGAATTGTCGGAACAAGAAATTTTGGAACAACAAGAGCATATTCATAAGCTCTATATGCATGTTGCTGAACATGCTCCCGTAAACACCTTTTTCCTACCATCAACCCATTTTTACGAGTTTAAAAAGCAATTAAAAGAAGATTTTATTTTAAGAGGATATTATGTAAATGAGGTGTTAGTTGGTTTTACTTCCGTAATCCGACATGGAAGCGAGCTGGAAACCTATTTTTTAGGATATGATGAAACAATACAGCGAGAAAAAATGTTGTATTTAAACATGCTATACGATATTCTTGCTTGTGGAATTGCCAATTCCTTTGAACGTATCAATTTTGGACGCACAGCTTTAGAAATCAAAAGTTCTATTGGAGCAGAGCCAATTGAATTGATGGGCTATATGCGACATTCAAATCCCTTGATTCAGCTCAATTTGTCTTGGATTTTCCCCTTGTTGGAGCCAAAAGTTGTTTGGAATCAACGAAGTCCTTTTAAATTTAAACCGCAGACGAGTCAATTAGGCATTCCACATTTGGATGCATCCATAAAAAAGAAGCAGGGCAGTTTGTGTCAATTTTTTTGCTCATAATCTGCTTCACGGCATCCTGTTTTCCTTTGCCGGTAATCAAGAAAATGATTTTTTTCGACTGCATGATACCCTCCATGCCCACGCAAAGTCCATATGCAGGTTCTGTACCTGCAGAAAGCGCCGGATCATGTTGAATCGTTGATGGCGCCAAAATTGCTTTATGAAAATCTGGCTGCAAAAATGCGGCTGGTTCATTGAACGCAATATGTCCATTTTTACCCAATCCCAAAATACAAATATCTAAGGGTCCATTTTCCTGAATAAATGAATTAATGCGTTTGCATTCTGCCTCCACAACTTCTGGAGCCGTATCAAAAGTGATGTATCGTTTGGATGGAATTTCCATGGGTCCTAACAAATGCTGTTTCAAATAGGATTCGCAAGAATCCTTGTGCGAAAGTGGAATTATTCCCCACTCGTCCATTTTAATGACACGCATTTGCTGGTAGACCGACTTATTCTTGGCCATTTCAGCATACATCCCAGTGGGACTACCGCCTGTAGCCGCACAAAATAATAGTCCAGGATTAGCTATTACTTCCTTCTCAATGATGGAAGCTGCTTTTTTCGAAAGTTCATCGTATGAATTTAAGTAGGTGATGTTCATAGGGTTGAGGAATGAGGTGAGTTATTTAAATTTCAAACTATCATCTCTACCTGTTGCAAAAGCCTTGGAGTAATCAATCTTTTTCACTTGCTTAGCGACGTATTGAATACCTTGTAATAAGTGATTCAAATAGGTAGGATCTTGGTAATTTTCTTTGGCGTGGCCAAGGGTGGTGATCCAAATGTGTCCGCCTTGAAATTCATGCGTCCAAACCGCCGGAAAATAATTTCCAAATACACCTTTATGTTTGTCAATTAAGTCTTTTTGGGACGGATCTAACGTAGAAACATCATGCATCATCAGGGTTTGAATGCCGGGGTATAATTCAAACCCGAAATAACATTCATCTTCTTTGGTCCACTTCAAGGGAACTCCTTTCATGGATGGATGGGATCGAGCAATGTTAACTATGGAGAATGGCTGGAATTTTGCATGCCAGGAGAAGGTTTCACCCACCATCATTTTAAACCAATTCCATTTGCGCTCAGTGCCGGTAACGGAATGGACCCCTACAAAACCACCACCTGCTTCGATGTAGTGTCGAAATGCCAAGCGTTGATCATCGGTATCGAACACATCATTATTGGTGCTAGTAAAGATAATTACACGGTATTTGGCTAAGTTCTTTTCCGCAAAAACAGATGGATCGGCAGAGACGTCTACTTGAAAGTGGTTCACTTGGCCCAATTGTTGAACCGCAGCCACGGCAGAAGGAATATTGTCGTGTACGTATCCTGTGCCATTTTTGGTGTACACTAAGACTGAAAAGGAGTGTTGTGCAAACGTTGAAAAGGCACAAAACAATAACAAAAGGCTTATTCGAATCATTGTACTCCGTATTGATCGATTAAATAAATGATGGCGGCCATGTTTACAGCACCTAAATGTAATTCTCTTTTATTAACATTTTCAAACACATCTGTTTTAGCATGGTGTAAATCAAAATAGCGTTGACTATCAGGAATGAGTCCGGCTAAAATTGTCGATTTATTGATGCCTAACATAGGAGCGATGTCGGTTCCGCCTCCGCCATTCGTAATTTCAGAACCATAGGGTTTCAACAGGGGAGTCCATGATTGAAATTTAGCCATTTTAGCCGCAGGAGCAGTAATTCCAATGGAACGAGGAGTAAACCCGCCTTCATCGCTCTCTAAGACAAAAATATGGTTTTCTTGATTGATTTTGGCTTGATTTGCATATTCATTTCCGCCCCGTACACCATTTTCTTCATTGGCAAAAAGGACAAATCGAATCGTTCTTTTCGGTTTATAATTGAGCGTTTTCAAAACACGCAACACTTCCATCGTTTGAACAACACCCGCACCATCATCATGTGCACCTTCATTGACGTCCCAGCTGTCTAAGTGTCCACCCAGAGTAATGTATTGATCCGGAAACTCAGAACCTTTGATTTCAGCAATAACATTGCTTTCGTCGGCATCTGGAAGAAAGTATCCATACGTTTGTACTTGCACCTTGATTCTTCCTTTTTTGGCCATCGCAAACAACATTTTGGCATCATTAGGTCCCAAAGCCACTGCCGGAATTTTCGGATAAGCCTCATCATAGGTCATGCTGCCTGTATGAGGCATGTTATCTGGAGCAGTACTTAAGGAATGAATCATCACGGCCACAGCACCATATTTGGCTGCTCGACTAGCACCGGCCCGACGATAAGCACCACTTTCCCCATAGGCTTTAAAAGTTTGAATCTTTGTGGGATCAAATACACTGTGGTAATAGACAATTTTACCTTTTACCTCGTCTTTACGACGCTCTAATTCTTCAAAACTTGAAACCGCAAGTACTTCTGCCTCAATTAATCCATTGGAGCTCAAAGAATTTCCCAAGGCAAAAGCAGCAAGTGGTTGCAAAGTAGCCTGACCATTTACGCCAACAATGGCCACAAAATCTGTGCCTCCACGCTTCCAATTAGGCGTTTTACAGGCTTGAAGGTACACTCTATCTGCCCCAATACTTTCAAAACTTTTCTTTCCCCAGGCAATGGCATGCTGTTGCTGCGGAGAACCCGCCAAACGACCACCTATTTTTTTTGTTAATTCATACAAAAGTTCATAGGCCTTCCCATTTGTCATGATCTCATCCGACATTTTTTTGATAAATAAACTATCGGAGTTCAATTGCGCCTTGGATAAAAAAGGCAAAGCCAATAGAGGCAAGAAATGTAATTTCATAAAGATAAAATTAATTATTTTATAGTTAAATCAGTCAATTCAAAAGCATTCATTTCAGTTGTTCTAATTCCGATTAATCGCAAAGAATTATTTTCGAAATACCCTTTAACATAACCAGGAGCTTGACTTTGAATTGGTATAGTGTTTTGATGTAAAAAAGCTCCTTCATTGCCTTCTGAAATCAATAAAAATGGATTTAAATCAAAATTAGTTTGAGGTCTTGGCACATATCTTGCTCCCTCAAAATGTAAAAAAATACAATCATGACCCCTAAATTTACCAACTTCAAAATTACTAAACCATATTTTGTTCGGATAAGCATCACCATACAATTCAAATTTTAATTTATTTGGCGTAAAATTTCCATTTCCATCATTGTTCCAAACTTGAATACCTGAATTATTTTTATAATCGCCCATACTAACTGCAATATCTATATTTCCATCATCATTAAAATCTCCTGTTCGTACATCTGCTACTGCCATCCCTTTTTCTAACAATAATCCACCTGGTTTAATTATTTTGGAGATATAAAATTTACGATTCACTTTATCATAACTCATCAAAATAAAAGAATAAAATTTATTCATTTCAACCTTTGTTGAAGTTAAAATTAATTCATTTCCTGGAGTAGATTTATCTACATCTGCCACCGTAATTGATCCAAAAGAAAATCCTCCATCAATTATCTTTTTCGCATCTTGAGTAATTCCAAGTTTGGATTCAAACTCATAGGCAATAGGAAAAGAAGTATTAACCAAAGAAAAATTAGTACCTGAAAATAATTTGAATAGTTCTGGTGACTGGGTTTCAACACCAACGTAGGACAACACATCTGATATATTGTCTCCATCCATATCTCCTGATGCAGCATAGTGATAAAATTCAGCCTTTGTTTTATCTGAAATTCGATTCCAAGTAATTGAATTGTCAGAATTTGTTTTTGATATATATAAATTACCCGTTGGGTTGGTTTCTGATTCGGTACCTGCATTGGCCCAAACAAAAGTACCAGAACTCACTTTATAAATATTTCTTGCACGATCTATAATATTACCATAGCTTGCTGATTCTAACGTCCAAACATCATTTTTTTTCATAAAATGAAGTGGCGACATGTATTGTTGAGTACCGGGAGATATAATTAAATTGTTATCATAATAAATTGTTCCATTGGATGATTCGTTTGATGAACCTTGTAAATCATAATTGAAAATTTGAACATTTGTAATCGTTCCATTTGCTACATTAGAAGTTTTTGCAACAATTACAGGCAAATTAGACAAAGCAGGGTTTTGAAGCGTTGCAACTGGAGCATCTTCCTTTTGACAAGAAATGAACAAGATTTCCAGTAATAAAAAAGTTAACTTATTTTTCATACGATTTAGGAAATATAAAAAAAGCCTTTCGATTGAAAGGCTTAGAAAAGTGATCCCGCTGGGATTCGAACCCAGGACCCATACATTAAAAGTGTATTGCTCTACCAACTGAGCTACGGAATCATCAAGCTTGCGCTTGTATATTTTAATGGTTCACTCTGGAACCCTAGGTGAGTCTTAGCCACTGGCTAGCCTCATTTGCAATTCAGGAACTTTTTTCCCTTATTGCGGTGCAAAACTAATACAGTTTTTTAAAATATGCAAATAGTTCACCTAAATAAAATTATATTTTTATTGCTATTTTTTTTCATAGCATCACAACCTGCTAATTCCCAAACAGATATAAATTCGAATCTTCAGGCCGATCAACTGTTTAAAAATAACCATATATTAGAAGCTGAAAAGATTTACCATATAAATCTGCTCAAAAACCAGGTCAATGCCTTTGAAACCGAAAAAAAATTAGCCTACATCGCCAAAGAAAAAAATGATTGGTTGATGGAATTGTACTACCTTTCCTCCATGCAAGCAAAACAAACGCAATTAGTAACCTCTTATCGATTGGAAGAAATTGCTAACAAACGAAACCTGCCGGGCTATGAGGTTGGCCTTGTGGAGCGATTTAAATGGATTTATTTTGAGTTTTTCCCGTTCATCCTTGGATTTTTATTAATTCCTGCAATTTATGTTGCCTATGCCTTAGTCATTAAAAAAGTACAAAAAGAAAGCATTCCTAGTTACCAGTTGTTTTATTTCATTTCCTATTTACTTTTTCTTTTAACTTTCAGCAATTTACCCAATTGGATTTGGCAAGGATTAACTGCCAATAAAAAAACCTATATGCGCAATTTTGCTTCCTCTTCCGCGCCGGTCATCAAAACGATGGAAAAAGGAACTCGCGTTAATTTTATTTACTTCAAAAAGGATTGGATTCCATGCTATGTAGATGGAACCATTGGATACATTAAATCAGAAGATTTATTGCTAATCAATTAATGTAAGATCGAGAAGGTTAAATCGAGCCAAAGGCTCGATTCTGATAGATTTCCCAAAATGCCTTTAAATTTCAAGTCGGTATTTTTGATCTCCTCAAGAATGTTAACCACCTTTCCTAAAGAATAATTCTTTTTTGCCGTCAAATAATCTCTAACAAAATACGGATTTACCTCAATTTCTTTGGCAATTTCTTGGTCCGACAAATAACCCAAATGATGCACTTGCAACACCTTTGCAAAAAAGTTAAATAACTGAATCAACGCTGGAGCAATGGAATTTTGCTTCACATTGTTGGCAAAATGAAATGCAATTTTCTGCGCTTTTGCCAAATCTCGAACCGCTAAAGCCTTCTGGAACTCAAAATAATTATATTCTTTACTGATGCCAATGTATTTCTCTACCTCTGCAGAACCCACTTCCGCACCTTTTGGTAGGTTGATAATGAGTTTGTCGGCCTCAAATGCAATGCGTTTTAAATCTGTTCCGACAAAGGAGACCATCAACTCCAAGGTTTCAGGACGAATGCTCAACTGATGTTGAGCTAAATAATCCTTCAGCCAAAGACCCACTTTATCTTCTTTCACTTTAGGCGAATGAACCACCACACCAGCCCGGTCAAGCGTTTGCAAAACCTTCGCTTTATCTGTTAAGGATGTTTTTAGTGTGAGCACAAGCAGGGTAGAAGGCATGGGATTTTTTACATATTCCTCCCACAATTTCATGTCATCAATACCTTTATCTTTAGCGTCTGATTTCGATTTACCCAGGTTCTCCAGAAATGAGGCCTCTTTGACCAAGATCACCTGACGTTCGGCCATCATTGGAAATCGGCGTGCATTCGACAAAATGGCTGCCAGCGTTTGGTCCTTGCCGTAAAATACAAATTGATTAAATCCTTTTTCATCCTCCCGAAGCACCTTATTTTCGAATGCCTCGGTCAATTGATCAATAAAAAATGGCTCATCTCCATACAACAAATAAATTGGAGCCAATTTATTTGCCTGAATATCCTTCAAAACCTCTTGAGCGCTTTTATTCATTATGGGGATCTAAATTATAACATGAAAGGTCAAATTTAGAGAATTTACAAAATATATGCATTATTATTCCTAATTTTGCACTTTAAAAATCAACATGAAGATATTAAATAACACGGTCGTTTTTATTAGTTACGAGTTATCCTTTCCCGATGAAAACGGTAATCCGGAAGTGGTAGAAATCGTAAGCGACCAAGAACCTATGGTATTCATTCAAGGCATGAGTGGTTTACCAGAGGCTTTTGAAGAAAATTTACGTGGTCTGTCCATTGGCGACACCTTTGATTTTTCCATTGAAGCAGCAGATGCCTACGGAAACATTGACCCAAATGCCATTGTACAATTACCAAAACATATTTTCCAAATCGACGGCAAAGACAACGAAGAATTACTTCAATTAGGCAATTTCATTCCGATGACCGACGATCAAGGCAACCGCATGCAAGGAATGATCATTCAGATTAATCCAGAATCGGTTACGATGGACTTTAATCACCCATTAGCTGAAAAAACTTTAATATTTAAAGGAAAAGTGTTAAAGGTACGTCCAGCAACTCCAGAAGAAATTGCTCACGGGCACGTGCATGGAGAAGGAGGAGTGCAGCATTAGAAGTTATG
>JBEGQV010000026.1:0-3755 GCA_041180785.1 Bacteroidota bacterium
ATACAACAGAGATCCCAGGTGTAGGTCTACCTAGAGATTATTACGCATGGAGTTGGGGTGATGCTTTGTTTGTAACTCTAGATCCATACTGGCATTCAAAAACTGCCGTCGATAATGTTGCAGGGGAGTTAGTCGCTGAAGATCAAGGTACAAAACAAGGAAAAACTGCAAAGAATTCGGGGAATGGAAAAACCAAAAATCTTTGGACCGTTGGAATTGGTGATGAACAGTACGCATGGTTAAAGCGCACTATTGAAACTAGTAATGCAAAGTATAAATTTGTGTTTGCCCACCATGTTATGGGCACAGGTAGAGGTGCGATTGAGGTTTCAACTAATTATGAATGGGGAGGAAAAGACCCAAGCGGCACTACAACTTTTGAAAAAGAGCGGCCTAATTGGGAGTTACCAATACATGATCTTATGGTTAAAAATAAAGTTTCAATATTTTTCCAAGGGCATGACCATATTTATTTTATGCAGGAGCGTGATGGCTTGATCTATCAATCACTCCCTAATCCAGCTGATGACACTTTCTCAATGTTTAATGAATCCGCATATAAATCTGGAGTTAAGGCGCCAAACTCAGGTCACGTGAGAGTAACTGTTTCGCAATCACAGGCAAGAGTTGAGTACTTTTTAGCTGCAAGAACAAAAGATATCTCTAGAAAGAATTTGACTATTGCTCATAGCTACACAGTCAAACCGCAGGCATGAATCTAAATTAAGATCATAGCCAAATTGGTTTGTATCTGACCCCATTCTTTTCAATATCCACTAAATGTCAGGCCAATTGACTAATATGGGTACTAAGTCAAGAAAAAGTAAATACAAGAAATGGGTAAATTAGGAAAACTAGTCGAAACCCTCAGCACCCATAATAGAAAAGTTGCTTCACAAGTTAAACTAAAATTATGGAATCTAAAAAGCTCCTAAAGCATATGGCTTGGGCTAACGAAGAAATTCTTTCAAGAGTGGCAAAAATGCCTGACAAAGCACTTAATTCCTATACGACAAATTCTGATTGGCCGGTCAAGGAGATAATTAGCCATATTGTGACATCAGCCTATTTCTATGGGCTTAGGTTGCAAGCTGTGACTATGGAGGATGTGGCGAGGGTAGAAAAACTTCGCCAGGAGGCAATTTCCAAAAAAGCAACTCTTGAAACAATCTCAGATCTGCAACCCTTAATTGATTCATTAAAACTCTCTGATGCGGTATTACTTAAAGAGTCTTATAAACCAGAGGGAGAGGTATTACGAGAGGTTGATGGGAAATTAGTCAGAAGAGCTCGATCAACAATTATTTTTCAATCTGTGCATCATGCTACAGAACATAGGGCTCAGCTAGTTGAAGCGCTAAACGCTGGCGGGTTTACCGGAATTAATTTAGATGATTTTGATTTATGGGCTTATGGTGACAAATTTGGAGAGTAGATTCTAAAAAAATGAAAAGAGTTTATTTTGCCTAATTACATAATATATTTTAATCAACAATGGGTTGGCGATCATCCAGCGGAGTGGTATGAAGCCCGCGGGCCACTTGCGCGAAAAGTTGTTGAGGAGATGAGACAAGCAGGGGTCTTGGTGTTTGCTGGCGGTCTTGTGGAGGATATTGAAGAAGCATTTGGCGCAAATGCAGCGGGTGAGATTTCAGGGCCAATCACCAAAGATGGTGAATTTATCGGCGGGTTAACAATAATTAAGGTTGAATCAGATGCTGAAGCAAAAAAGTGGGGCGCAAAAATTGGCGTTGCTTGTGGATGGCCACAAGAAATTCGAAGATTTAAAGGCTAATTTGTCAACTATTTTGGCAAGAATTCAATTAGTTAATTGTTAGATCATTTAAATTTTTTGTATTTTAATTACATCTCCAAAATTTCCTGATTCGATAACTGAAATTTCATAACCATTTGAAACAGTTTTATCGCCATTTCGTAGCGGGGCATCACCTAAATAAAATCCATATTTGAAAGGATTTGAATCCAATTGTCTATTAGTTGGTAGTGATAGCTTCATACCCATTCCATGTTCAGTTTTCGATAAATCTATTTCATATACAAGCACTCCTTGAACATTTTGTGGAGTTTTATAGTGCAGGCCGGCAGGTCTAATCGACTCAGTCACCACAGCTTTGGTTGATGAAATTGGTATTACAATCGCTTTACTTTCTTGAGTTTTTACCGAGGCAGGTGCGATCCAATGTGTTGAAATTTTTGGATTAACTACGCATTGAATTTGTGAGTCTTGTACAAATCCCATTAACCATTTTTCCCAAACTGAAAGATCTCCACCCCAAGGTGTCATCATGGTCCACCAGCCCATACCGAATTCACCTTTTCCGGTTAAATTTTTTGGATCTCCATAGCGATCATCAAATCCATATCCTGCGTGGTATAGCTCATGAATCCACCAGAATGGGTGTCCAAGAATTGAATACTCAGATTTATTCATGTTTGTAGGCAGGTGTGAAACTTGGCTTATAGCTACTGGCACTAAACCTTCTGAGGTTTGAAAGCTTCCAAGTGCTGCTTGTTGCATGACAGTTGCATCAGTTCCAGGAGGTGCAACAACAATTCCAATTTTCGCACCAGAAAAATCTATAAATTGGTCTACTGCAGAGACCACATCTTTATTGAATCTGACATGACCGGGAGTATCAAAATTAACTGGATGATAAAGTTTATATGGCTCTATTTTATTAGGAAATTTAATGTATTCATTTGGAATTCTAATTTGTGCATTTGACCCAAAATCTGATGAGTAATCAATCCATTCCTTAATAAAATTCAAATACTTTGAATAATCTTGAGCAGGTGAAGCACTTGGTTTAGTCGTATCTTCACCATAAATTGGTATTAATTGTATTACTGAGTTGGGTCCAGGATGCTTTCGCTCAGCACGATAATTATCTGGGAAATGTGAAAGTCCAGTTCTATCTCTGGATAAGCTAATTTTGCAACTATCAACTTGCGAAAATTCTGTTGATGATTGAAATAGATTTTTTGGCCGTTGGCTTCCTAAATTATACTTAGCGATTCTAAATTGACCTGACTGTCTATTATTCTGTTCATAAAATCTTTGTGTTTCAGCCCATTCCGCAGGTAAACGTGGATCTGAGGCTAGGGGTCCACCGATGATATTGTCATAATAGCCATCATCAGTTGAATAAGTTTTTTTCGTGTCTATGCTGGCAAATTTATTTACGGACACACCTTTGTCCCAGACGAGTTTCTTTCCAGACTTTACACAGGTAAATTTCTTTCCAGCAGATATTGCAGTACTTCCTAGTTTCGAACAGGAAGCACCTTCTTTTACAGCTGCAAATGAATAATTTATGCCACCGGTTAAGACCAAACTGCCCGCTGTCAGGATTGTTAGAATTTTTTTCAGCACATATAGACTTTACATAACTTAAATCCAAATTTAAAGATATATTTACCAATCTCACCCCTAGTTGAATGGAGATTTATGCTTAATCAGGTAAAAAATCTCTTCGGGGTAGCAGGTCTTACTAAATTAAATGATATTTCTAAGGGTGAGCGGATTGTTAAGAGCAAGATCCTGCAGTTCTACTCCGCCAATCGCAATATTGGTAACTACACCCCAGTATTAGGCATTCACCAGATGTTAGAACAAGAGTTAGATGTTTGGAATATTCATAAGAGCCCAGTTGATTGGGAGTTTGTTCATAAAAACTACACTCAGGTAATTGTTGGTGGCGCAGGGTTATTGCACTCAGTCTTTGAAAAGTTTT
>JBEGQV010000027.1:0-6761 GCA_041180785.1 Bacteroidota bacterium
CTTGAGTCACCTCAAAATCGACAAGTTTACCGGCCAAGTATTGCTCATAAGAACCTAAATCGAAGTTTCCGTGTCCACAAAGATTGAATAAGATGGTTTTTGAAACTCCTTCTTTTTCAGCTTGTTTTACTTGACGAATTACTTCAGCAATTGCATGTGTAGCTTCTGGAGCAGGAATAATACCTTCTGTTTTTGAGAACAAAATACCAGCTTCAAAACACTCGTTTTGATTGATTGCATCTGCTTCGATCAGGCCATCTTTTAACAATTGACTAATGATTGCTCCAGCACCGTGGTAACGAAGTCCGCCTGCGTGAATGGGTGAAGGGATGAAATTATGTCCGAGTGTGTACATCGGTATCAATGGAGTCATACCCACGGTATCGCCAAAGTCGTAGCGGAACACACCACGAGTTAATTTTGGACAAGA
Source organism: Bacteroidota bacterium (assembly GCA_041180785.1). Lineage (GTDB taxonomy): Bacteria > Bacteroidota > Bacteroidia > Cytophagales > Spirosomataceae > Sandaracinomonas. The sequence goes on from JBEGQV010000027.1 coordinate 431, forward strand.
AGTTGGTTCAACGGCAACGGCACGCGTTTGCGGACCGCCAGTTAAATTATTTTGCAAGAAAGGAAACGTTATTCCAGCAAAATTAGAGCCTCCACCAAAAGGAGCCACAATGATATCTGGGTAGTCGCCCGCTTTCTCCATTTGCTTCATCGCTTCCAAACCAATAATGGTTTGGTGCATCAATACATGGTTCAAAACAGAACCTAAAGCATATTTTGTGTCATCGTTCATGGCGGCTACCTCAACTGCTTCAGAGATGGCAATTCCTAAACTACCAGGAGAATTTGGATCTTGGGCAAGTATTTGTCGACCCGCATTCGTCAAATTAGTTGGAGAAGGATGTACCTTTGAGCCCCAAGTGTTCATCATGATTTTACGATACGGTTTTCCATCGTAACTCACTTTTACCATGTAGACTTCACAGTCGATATTGAATAAAGAACAAGCAAAACTTAAGGCAGATCCCCATTGTCCGGCACCGGTTTCGGTCGAAATTTTCTTTACCCCTTCCTTCGCATTGTAATAGGCTTGGGGAATGGCAGTGTTGGGTTTGTGTGAACCAGCAGGACTAGTTCCCTCGTATTTATAGTAAATTTTACATTTGGTATTTAAGGCTTTTTCTAGCCCAAGTGCACGATACATCGGGGTTGGTCGCCAGATAGAGTACAAATTTCTAACTTCATCAGGAATTTCCACCCAGCGCTCCTGAGTCACTTCTTGCTTGATTAATTCCATAGGAAACAAAGGAGCTAAAGCTTCGGGACCAATGGGTTGTTGCGTTCCAGGATGTAAAGGAGGAAGCGGTTTATTAGGCATATCTGCCACGATGTTGTACCAATGTGTAGGAATTTCGGATTCGTCTAAGAGAATTTTTCTAGATGCCATGGGGTTAAATAGGTAAAAGGTTTATGAAATGCGTATGAAAAGTACAAATTATTTTTAAAAAAATCCATAATGCAAATGAGTCTTTAAGATACCCAGCCACCGGAGCCTTCGAGTTTTCTCGCTTCGCTCGACCTCAGGCTCCTAATGGGAATCAAAAACACAAAAAAATTTTAATTTAAATTAACCCCTTGAAAATGTGCATTACCAGAAAGGTGGCTGAGGCTCTCGAAGCCACCTCAAACAAAAAAGGCAGGAAAATTTCCTGCCTTTTTTCTAGTAGCGGGGGCCAGACTCGAACTGACGACCTTTGGGTTATGAGCCCAACGAGCTACCAACTGCTCCACCCCGCGATGTAAATTGGAATGCAAAGATGCAGGAAATATTCGAAAAAATCAAGTATCTTTGTAAAAATTATCTATTTCCTTTTGGAAATCCCTCATCAATAAATGGCAAATCCCTACAAATCAGGCTTCATCAGTATCATCGGGAAACCGAATGTTGGCAAAAGTACGCTCATGAATGCTTTGGTAGGAGAACGATTGTCGATCGTAAGCTCAAAAGCGCAAACTACTCGACACCGAATCCTAGGAATGCTAAATGGAGAACACGAGGGCACTCCTTACCAAATTGTGTATTCCGATACCCCAGGCGTCTTGATGCCAAAATATGAATTGCACAAGTCTATGATGCAATTTGTGAAAAGCTCCCTGGAAGACGCAGATGTCGTTTTGTACGTAACCGATGTCTTTGAAGAATACGAAGACCTGGAATTTCTAACCAACTGGAAAAATCATACCGAAACACCAATCATTGTTCTCTTGAATAAAATCGATTTGGTGACCCCAGAAAAATTACATGAAAAAGTGGCCTACTGGGAATCTATTTTCCCAGGAAAACCTATTTTACCAATATCCGCACAGGAAAAAGTTCATTTAGACCAAATATTCAATCACTTGATTACATTACTTCCCGTGCATCCACCATTTTTCGACCCTGAGGAACTTACTGACAAGCCAGAACGTTTCTTTGCTGCAGAGATGATTCGTGAGAAAATCTTTTTAAACTATAAAAAGGAAATTCCTTATTCATGCGAAGTGGTCATTACTGGTTTTAAAGAACAACCGGATATTATCCGTATTTCTGCCGAAATATACGTGGAACGAGTTTCACAGCGTGCCATCATCATTGGACACAAGGGAGAAAGCATCAAAAAAGTAGGTATTCAAGCGCGTGAAGACCTTGAAAAGTTTTTTGGTAAAAAAGTATTTTTAGAGCAATTTGTCAAAGTAGAACCGGATTGGAGAGCTAAATCCGATAAATTGCGTTCATTCGGGTATATACTCGATTAATTTAGTAAGATGTCTAATATAGTTGCAATTGTAGGTAGACCCAATGTGGGTAAATCAACCTTGTTCAATCGTTTGATTGAACAAAAAAAAGCCATCATGGATAACCTTTCAGGGGTTACTCGCGATCGTCATTATGGATATGGCCAATGGTGTGGAAAGTATTTCACGGTAATCGATACGGGTGGATATGTTCATGGCTCAGAAGATATGTTCGAAGGTGCCATTCGTGAACAGGTTGAACTGGCCATGGAAGAAGCCTCCATCTTATTGTTTGTAGTTGATTGCACAACCGGATTAACCGATTTAGATAAAGATTTTGCACAGGTTTTACGTAAATCTAAAAAACCTGTCTTGTTACTTGCCAATAAGGCCGACACCAACGAAAAAGCCATGAATGCCGTAGAATTCTACGAATTAGGACTTGGAGAGCCTTACCCAATCGCTGCAGAAAGTGGTTCAGGTACAGGCGATATGTTGGATGCCATGATTTCAAACTTCAAAGACGAAGGCATCGAAAATCCAGAAGCTGGCGTTCCGCGCGTAGCCATTTTAGGTAGACCTAATGCTGGTAAATCCTCATTTTTAAATGCCCTGTTAGGTAAAGAACGCTCCATTGTAACTGATTTAGCTGGTACCACACGAGATGCCATTCAAAACAGATATACCCTTTACGGAAAAGATTTTATCATTACAGATACCGCTGGAATCCGTAGAAAGGCAAAAATCGACGACAATATTGAATATTACTCAGTCCTTCGTTCTATCAAAGCCTTAGAGGAATCAGATGTGGTCATCATCCTAGTGGATGCAACTACCATAGATCCGCTTACTGGCTTGGAAGCTCAAGACATGAACATTATTTCCATGGCTGATAAGGCCAAAAAGGGAATCGTATTGATGGTCAATAAGTGGGACCTTGTTGCAAAAGACACCCACACTGCTGTCAAATTAGAAAAAGCAATCCGCGATCGTCTGGCACCGATCAATTACATGCCGATTATTTTTAGCTCTGTGCTAGAGAAAAAACGTATCTTCCAAGTAGTTGAAAAAATGCTAGAAGTGTATGAAAACAGAAGTCAGAAAATCTCTACCTCTAAATTAAACGATGTGATGCTTGGCGTTATTGAGGCCTATCCGCCACCCGCTTGGAAAGGAAAATTCATCAAGATTAAATATTGTACACAAGTATCAACCCCTTATCCAACTTTTATCTTCTTCTGTAACCTTCCACAGTACATCAAAGAAAGTTACGAGCGATACCTTGAAAACCAAATGCGCAAAAACTTCCAATTGGATGGCACACCGATAAGCGTTTTCTTTAGGAAAAAATAAACTAGGATATTGGTTATGGGTTATGGGTTATGAAAAAATTAAAACCACCCATAACTCATAACCCATAACTTATAACCTCTTTCCCCACTCCCACTAACTTCGTCCCAAACTGAACGATATTATGTAAGGCAGCATCAGAAATCTTTGTCCATCGATGTGTTTTGTGATCGTATTTACTCAATCCAGCTGGACCTGCAGCATACCAATCTTTGTCAATAGCCAGAACCTTTTCAATGTAAAATCCTGGATTAGCCTTCATTGGCTGAAATTTTCCTTTTTCACTAACCAAAACAGGAACCTCATTAACTTGTAATTTGGTATAATCTCCCCCAGCAACCATGCAATTTTTCTTTCCACAAGTAATGGAGAAAAATCCGCGATTAGAACCAACAGAATCTACCTCCGACACAATCTCCCACTGCTTGGCCTGCAAATCTTTTGACTTCCAAATTCTTGCTTTTTCTGAACCTCCGGTTACCAAATACAATTGATTCTTGTGTAGGACCATGGAAGATCCACTCGCCGCAAAAAATGCTTCCTTGGGCAACATTGTTGGCGTATTTTCCAAATTAATTTTTTTGAATTCAAGATTTAAATCAAATTCAAATAGCGTTAATTGCTGCTGTATTGGATCTGAAAGCAAAAAGCCTTTATGAGATTTTTCATCATACAAAATGGCATCAAAAAAATAACCGGGTTCTTTGATTTCAAAAACTTTCAACCAGGTTTTTCCTACATCATTGCTGTAAAAAATGAGCGCTGCACCTTGCTCAGATGGACCAGCACTCATCGCTAAAATTTGTTGATTGGGTAAAATCGCCAAATCCCTAAAATCCAATTTATCAGCCCCCGGAACATGAATAACTTGTGGATGTTGAAGATCGAGATCAACATGCAAAATAGTTCCTTTGGTACCTCCAGCCCACAAATGGCTACCAGAAACCTTCAAGGCTCGAAAACTAGCATGATTTGTTTCTACATTGATTTTTTGCCATTGGGCAAAAATCAAATTCGAAATTATGAGAAGGCACGCAAGTAATATCCCTTTCATCTTTAAAAGAAAAATCCACCTATTTGCACCACAAGCGCAGTTCCATAAGGCGAAGACATCGAATTCGTATAATTTAAATCATACATGACATTTAAATTAAGTCCAATTTTAGAACCAATGCCCACGCCTACCAAAACGGGATTGGAATATGTAAAACTAGCATTTGAGGATAAATTTTGAAAATTTTCTGCCTTGGCGAGTAAATATCCTTGACCAATCAATTGCGTTAATCCAGGTATGTTTTGTCGAATAAAAATATTTTCTCCCAATAGGCTTGAACTTGCTCTATTTCCATAATAATCTTTGATTGAGTAATACTGATAATTTACACCAATACCCACAATGGTTTGATTACCCAATTGATATCCCACCATCGGCGCTAACCCAATACTGGTTGGATTTCCAAAACTTAGTCCAGAAATACCTCCACCAACATGGATTCGTTGACGAAAGGTCAGTTCACTCACATCTTTTTCCCTATCCAAATCTTCCTGTGCCCCTTCTTCTTTAATCACCACGGCATCTTGTGCCTTTATTTGAGTAGATAATCCTACAAAAATTAAAAAAAATAATACGAACAAGTTCTTCATAGACTGCAATTTAAAAAATCTTAACGTTTTTTTTCGAGGTTTATGATTTGCGGTACAATTAAACAAAATTAAAGGATTATTTTTGTTTTATGATTGACCCAAAAACGCATATCATCATCAAGGGCGCCCGAGTGCACAATTTAAAAAACCTTGATGTCGCAATTCCAAGAAATAAAATGGTGGTAATTACCGGACTTTCAGGCTCCGGAAAATCCTCATTGGCTTTCGATACCTTGTTTGCAGAGGGTCAACGCATGTATGTAGAAAGTTTAAATTCGTACGCCAGGCAGTTTTTGGGCCGTATGGAAAAACCGGCTGTCGACTACATCAAGGGAGTATCTCCCGCTATTGCCATTGAACAAAAAGTAAGTACCAAAAATCCGCGTTCAACCGTTGGTACCACCACTGAAATTTACGATTACTTAAAGTTACTATTTGCCCGAATAGGAAAAACCTATTCCCCTATTTCAGGCAAAGAAGTGAAAAAAGATAGCGTTTCAGACGTGGTCGATTTTGTCAACCAACACGAAGGAAAACGCGTTTTAATTCTTGCTCCTTTAATCTTACAAGAACTTCGTACACTTGAGGAAGAGTGTAATTTGTTAATTCAAAAAGGATATTCTCGATTAAAGGTCGGTGCTGATATTTTTGCATTGGAAGAACTCGTTTCTGAACCAGAAACGATTCAAAAATTGGCCAAAAAAACAAAAGATGTTTATATTTTAATCGACCGATTAATTTCGAAACCTGAAGAGGAGGAAACCCAATTCCGCTTAGGCGATTCGATACAAACAGCCTTTTTCGAAGGACATGGTTCCTGTTTAGTCGAAATTGTTGACACGAAAACATGTACTTTTTCGGATAAATTCGAGTTAGACGGCATGCAATTTGAAGAACCTAGCTTGAATTTATTCTCCTTTAATAATCCATATGGAGCTTGTAAAAATTGCGAAGGTTATGGAAAAGTATTGGGATTAGATAAAAACTTGGTCATACCTGACCACGATTTATCCGTTTACGAAGGTGCCATTGCTCCTTGGAGATCCGAACGAATGAGTGAATGGTTAAATCCGTTGATCAGAAACGGGATACATTTTGACTTCCCGATTCATCGACCTTATAAG
>JBEGQV010000028.1:0-4230 GCA_041180785.1 Bacteroidota bacterium
TTATTAACAATACGCCAACGCTAATAATTGACAAATTACCAGTTGGATTATCCAAATAATTGGTCACTACCCCTATCACTAAGGCCAGTCCAATGCCAACCGGAAAGGCAACTGCCATGCCAGCAATTCCAATTGCTGCAACCAATAAAATATTGGCAATGTTGAACAATATGCCCCCTATAATGGCTGAGTGTAAGTTATTTTGATCTGCTTGCGATAGGTCATCTATAAATGACCTACCCTCAGCACCTGTGCTTCCCAAAGTAAAGGCTAACAAAATGGCACTCAGAAAAACCCCTATGCCATAATCCCAATAATACAATTCAAAGCGCCACTCTTTGGAATTAAATTTTTGTGTATTTGCCCAGGATCCCCAACAAATCATGGTGATCACACAGAAAATAATGGCAGAGGAGTAGGATTCTAAAATATACATACCTTATGATTTTTTATAAATAATTACGTCCATCAACTTGCACTCAAAGCCCGGAACTTGATTTTTCAACTTCAATTTTACCACATGATTTCCCGAAGGTAATTGATAATTCCAGGTTAACTCATGCCTTCTGGTAGTAAAGGATACAGGCAACTTTACTTGTTCAAATAATTTTCCGTCCACAAGCACTTCCATTTCAAAAGCATCTGTCAGCGTAACTCCCCATTTGGACACTTCCCCACGAACGACAAATCCGTTTCCAGTAAAAGAAAACTCTTGCTCATTGTTCATGATTTTATCGAATCGAATTTTGTTAGTTGGACTTAAACCGGCAAAACTTTCTTCATAAGGCACCGTCATGATCGGACTTTGTGGAATACTTATTAGCTCCCCTTTTACACTTCCACCATGATTTTCAATATTTTTAATGGCTTGTTGGTAACTCAATTGATACACTTTATTCAAGGAAGTACTCGTGTATTTAAAATCAATATCTTCTGCTTCCTGAAGACCTTGCTTCCAATAAGCTGGAATTTTGTCGTAACCCAACATGACCCCCAAAATACCTGCTGCGGATGATGGATTGCAATCGGCATCTTGTCCGCAATGTGTTGCTACATCAATCGTTTTGGTAAAATCGCCATTTCCATACAATAAACCCATCACCACATAGGCAGAATTAACCGTTGCATCAATGTTGAATGGGGCATAAACTCCATCCGGACAACCTATATCATCCGTATATTTTTTTTGCACCTCCAACCATGTTTTCGTCCAATCGTCTGGGTATTGTTTGTGCCAGGTAATCACATCTGCAATACACTTGTAATATTTACTTTCCTTAGGAATGGTTTTAAGTGCTTCGTTGACTACCTTGGAAATATCATTGTACAAAAATGCCTGCGTGTAACAGGCTCCTAAAAACACTCCGCCATAATACCCGTCCCCATAATTCATGATGTGCCCAATTTTATTAGAAATTTCGGAAGCTGCATTTGGCATGCCTGGCGACATTAATCCGGCAAAGTCACATTCAATCTGGTAGTCGATACAATCGGCGTGTGGGTTGTTCAACCAATGGCCTGATGCTGGGGCAGCAATGCCATTCAAAATATTATATCGACCCGCTTGATTGGCATGCCAAAGGGCATAGCCCGCATGGGCATAAGCTTTTGCATGGGAAGAAATAGGCGCATTTAGGCCTTCCCGGTCCATTACTTCTACGAATGTAATGTCCATGTAAAGGTCGTCGTACAAGCCTGGATTGTTCAACATGGTTTCTTTTAAATAACCATTGTACCAAGGAATGGGATGGTATTTGTTGATCATCGTTCCATTGTATCGAAATTCAACCGGTCCTCCATAGGTGACCCCAATCGTTTGTCCGGCCCAACCTCCTTTTATTTTATCTTTTAACGTGTTGGCTTGAAAGGTTATGGTTCGATTTTGAGCCGAAACCGTTAGACCTTGCAATAAAAGAATAAAAAATAATAACTGTTTTTTCATGGTTTTTGATTAAAGTTTTGATAGAGGTATTTTTTCATGATTCGGTCTAAAAACTCCTTCGAATCAATGCTAGTGCCAATTTCTGCGTTTGGCGTTTTGTCGGGAATGATGCGGGTAAATCCTTTATCATCCACTTCAATGTGGACTTTTTCGGTGGTAAATAAATTGGGGAAGGCTTCCATGCCAATCGCCACTGGATCAAAAAGGGTAGGCGTTTCATTTCCCCAAAGTACGTATAAGGCGCTTAATGCATTGGTCATGGGCGATTGTCGGTACAATAGTCGCTCTCTTTGCGCACGATCAAGTTTGACCATGGCCGTTACATCTAAACCTGCATAAATGATTTTTGCTCCAGAATTGACAAATTTCTTTGCCGAAAGAATATCTACTACTACATTCCACTCCGGATCAATGGGTGCCTTGGTAGAGTAGCCTATTTTAAAAGACCCAAACATGGCATAAATGGCTTTTGCTTTTTTCAGGGCATCGGGGTCCTTATCGATGATATCTCCAAAATTGGTAACAGGACCCACTGAAAAAATAATAATTTCTCCAGGATATTTATTTAACGCATTTCGAATAAATTCGGAGGCCGAAGGGTCCTTTTGTTTTAAGGGTGCCATCCCAATAGCTTGTCGGTATTGATTGGCAAAAACGGGTGCAACTTTGGGCGCTGGTTTAAATCCTTCTGCATAATAAAACTGTTCGGCAAACCAATTGGCCCGTTCATTTTGAGCGGAAGTATTTCGACCGATATAGACAGGAATTTGCGATTGCCCGGTTTCCTCCAATATTTTTTGGGCCAACCTGGCGCGGTCTTCAGTCCGACCATAACAAGTGGTAATGCCTAAAATTTCATATCGATCTTGCATGGTGAGCAACAAGCTTAAGGCATAGGCATCATCAATATCATCACCTAAATCACAATCAAAAATAACTTTTTGTTTTTGTTGCGAAAAAGCTTGGGTCGCAAATAGGAGCAATAAAATTACTTTTTTCATATAAAGTCGGATTTATGTGGCATCGATGCCTGAGCGCCTAGTTTTTGAACAGATTTTGAAGCAGCTGTACACGCAAATTCTATTGCAGCATTCCAATCTCTTCCTTCACTGAGTGCAATTACCAAGGCCCCATTGAAACAATCGCCGGCCGCTGTGGTATCAACTGCCCGGACTTTAGGTGCTTTCACTTGAAAGGATTGAGTAGCTGTACAATAAAGCGCTCCTTCGGCCCCTAAGGTGATTACCACATGTTGTACCCCCTTTGCGAGTAAAATGGATGCCGCTTTTTCTGCACTGGCAAGGTCTTTTACTTCAATACCTGTTAAAATTTGGGCCTCGGTTTCATTGGGAGTAATGGCAAATAATCCGTGCAACAGTTCATCGGGAAGTACTTGGGCGGGTGCTGGGTTTAACACACATTTGACACCCTTAGCGCTTGCTGTCTTGATTCCATGTTGAACGGTTTCGATCGGAATTTCAAGCTGAAACAAGGCAAAATCGCCATTTTGAAAGGCATTTGCCACGGTTTCAATTTCTTTTTTAAAAAGAAATTGATTGGCTCCAGGTGCCACAACAATCGTATTTTCGCCTTTGGCATCTACTGTAATCAAGGCAACCCCAGATGGTTGATTTGCCTCAAATGTTACAAATTCCGTATGAATTCCCTCGTTTTGGAAATGTTGAATGGCCTGGTGTCCAAATAAATCGTCACCTACTTTGGCAACAAATGTTACCTGACCCCCCAATCGAGCAGCAGCTACGGCCTGGTTTGCTCCTTTGCCCCCGGGATTAATGATGAAATTGTTTCCTAAAATCGTTTCTCCCGGTTTTGGGTGGTGTGCCGACTGGATCACCATGTCGGTATTTGAGCTGCCTATGACGAAAATTGTTGACATGAAGGTATTCAATTTATCTAAATTACAATTATTTACATAAAAAACAGTACATTTAAGTGTCTAATTTAACTTCTATTTAATCTATGAAAAGTTCAAGAAGAGATTTTGTAAAATCAGCAGCATTAGTTGGCATAGGCTTGCCTAGTACACCATCTTTTTTTATCAACAAAAGCAATCCCGTTAAGGGAAGTAACCGAGAGTTGATGATGGAGTTTATGGATAAAGATTCTAGATCTAATCACATTCCCGGCGGATTTTTCATGCATTTTAATAAGAAGGGAGATGAGGCCGTTAAGGCACACCTTGACTATTACAAGGCAACGAAAATGGACTTTGTCAAAATTCAATTTGATGGAATGAGTTTGCCCTTGATGCCAGAAATCAAACAAGC
>JBEGQV010000029.1:0-3122 GCA_041180785.1 Bacteroidota bacterium
GCGGAGAAGTACCCTCTACTTTAGAGGATTTGCAAACACTCCCCGGGGTGGGCAGAAAAACAGCCAATGTCATTGTTTCTGTGATTTATAATCAACCGGCAATGGCGGTGGATACACACGTTTTTCGGGTTTCGCACCGTTTAGGATTAGTTCCCAAAACAGCCAAGACTCCCCTATTGGTAGAAAAAGCCTTGGTTAAATATATACCCGATGAGGTGATTCCAAAGGCGCATCACTGGTTGATTTTGCATGGAAGATATGTTTGTCTGGCCAGAACGCCCAAGTGTGAAAGTTGCAAAATCACAACTTTTTGTACCTATTTTGAGAAAAACAAAAAAGACCAATGAGTACCATAGAAATTTTTGGGGTGGTTTTATCCATTTTGGGGGTAGTTTTTACAGCCCAAAAGAAAATGATTGCTTGGTATATCAATATAGTTGCTTCCCTGGTATATAGCTATATTTTTTATGCTGCCAATTTATATGCAGATGCAGAATTGCAGATTTTTTTCATTGCTTCGGCGGTGTATGGCATTTTTCAATGGAATAAATCGAAGGGCAATTGGCAGGCGAGCAGCAGTTCATTGAAAAGTTTGTTACTCGGGTTGATTATTAGTATAGCGGCCGGCACTTTGCTTGGTAAATTCCATGCAACGTATACCCAAAACGTCTCATTTCCCTATTTTGATGGAATTCTCACAGCCGGATCCATATGGGCAACCTATTTAGCTGCTCACCAAAAACGCGAAAATTGGATGATTTGGATAGTAATTGATGTCTTGTATGTCGTCATGTATTTTTACAAAGACTTATACCTCACAGCAGGATTATACGGATTGTTTGTGTTGTTGGCGTGGAGAGGACTTTTTAAGTGGAAAGTGAAAAGTGAAAAGTGAAAAAAAATAGCCGCGGATTTAAATCCGCGGCTCCTTTTCTCTATTCCCTATTCCCTTTTCCCTCTTCCCTATTTAAGTATTCCAACAACTTATCCTTTGCCAAGGACAATGCAAGTGCAACTGCATAAGAAGTAAGGACAGAACCTATTGCGGAGCCTTCTTTTTCTTCTGATTTTGCCTTTTTTTCTTTTTTAGAAGAACCCGAAAGTAATGAGTAGAGTAAATAACCTCCTGCTAAGACGCCACCGGCAATCAGGAGCTGGGAACCACGTTCTTTGGCGGTTTCTTTCAGGTCGGTAAGGGTTTGGTTGATTTCTTCCTGATAGTTTTGAGCTTTTGCTTCTAATGCTTCTCTATTCGGTTTCTGACTCATGATTTTCAGGGATTATCGTATCTTCGATCACTTGATCTACTTTGGTTTTTTCAAAGGTATTTTGTTGTTTAAAGGACCAAAACAATCCACCTCCGATTATTAGGCTCACAATGCTCATAATGAGAAATCCCAGATAGGAACTATCGAGGTATTCGTTTAGGGCAAAGGCGATGGTCAATAAAACAAACAAAAAAGCGATGCCAAGTGCAAACGCGGCAAAGATAAATTTAAATATTTTAATCAAAAGAGCTTCTAATGCCTCTTGAATATCCAATTTGATGAGTTCAAACTGGGTTCGGAGGTAGTTTGTCAATAAATCCAATAAGCGATTATTGTCAAAAAAGCCCATTATTTTTGTTTCAATTTAGCTTCGATGGAGTGTTGGGTATGAGGAACCAGACGTAAACGCTCTTTGGCAATTAATTTACCTGTTTCGATACAGACACCGTAGGTACCATTTTTAATACGCATTAACGCTTTTTCTAAATTTTGCGCAAATTTCTGTTGGCGACCCGCCAATTGATTTAGGTTTTCTTTTTCGGCCGTATCCGCACCATCTTCCATCACTTTTGAATTGCCAGAGGTATCATCCGTACCCGAATCATTTTTCTTACGGATTGCTTCCATTAAGTAGGTTAATTCAGCTTTTGTTTCATCCAATTTTTTAAGGATAATCTCTTCGAATTCTTTTAATTCATCTGCTGAATAGCGTTGTTTTTCCTCTGCTGCCATAATCTAGTCATGTAAAAATTTTGTAAATAGAACCTGTACAAATATACTTAATTAGTGGAAAGTGGAAAGTGGAAAGTGGAAAATTATTTTTTTATTAAATTTTAAAACTAAAAACTAAATTAAACTTTTCACTTTTCACTTTCAACTTCTTTTCCTGATTCTTATATTCAAAAACTCCACTCCCACCGAGAAGGCGATGGCAAAGTACAAATAACCTTTGGGGATGGCGCCTATGTGGTTGCCGAGAATGCTAAGTTCTGAGTTGTGCGATGCTTCAGCGATGAGCATGAAGCCAATCATGATGAGGAAGGAAAGTCCGAGTACTTGAAGAGATGGGTGGTTGTTAACGAAGTCGCCCACGGGTCCGGAAAAGGCCATCATGATGAGTGCGGAAAGAACCACGGCGATGATCATGATGAGCAGTTGGTCGGACAAACCAATGGCAGTTAGGATGGAGTCGATGGAAAACACCAGGTTTATTACCGCAATTTGAATGATGACATTGGCCATTTTACTGGTGGCTTTCGGTTTTTCGATGGGGTCGAGTGGCGATTCACCACCTTCTATTTTTTCAAAGATTTCGTTGGTAGCTTTATAGATGAGGAAGAGTCCACCCACGAACAAGATGATGGCTTGTCCGGACGGAGCGGCTTTTACAAATTCTAAATCCAGGTGTACAAAAGGCTGTTGCAAGGAAATAAGGAAGGAGATGCCAAAAAGCAGGATGATGCGAAAGAACATGGCAAGCATGAGTCCGATGTTGCGCGCTTTTCCACGTTCATGGGCATGCAGTTTAGAAGAGGCGATGGAGATGAAGATGATGTTATCGATTCCCAGGACAATTTCCAGGAAAGTTAAGGTGATTAGGCTGATGATGGCATCAAGGGTAAAAATGGAACTCATATTTTTTTCTTGCAAAGATGTTGTAATTCAAGCAGATAATCAAAGGAGGTGTAAAAAAATCAAAAAAATCCAAGATTTTTTTCCTGTCAGGCTTGCACAAAATAAAAAAATCTACCATCTTTGCAGACCAATTCAACGGAATGGTCTTATAGCTCAGCTGGTTCAGAGCACCTGCCTTACAAGCAGGGGGTCCTAGGTTCGAATCCTAGTGGGACCACA
>JBEGQV010000030.1:0-7220 GCA_041180785.1 Bacteroidota bacterium
GAAAGTAAAATTTTCTTAGCATATTCAACACAGATTTTCACTTCTTTTGAAGCATCTGAATCTGCAGGAACATCATATTCTAATTCGATAGTTACAGGGAATTTGTATTTCTTGTCACGAACCAATTTTAAAATTTGTGGAATAGGAGTGTCTCCTTTGCCCCATGCTAAATTGGCTCCGCCATGTTCTTTATTTTGGCGATCTTTTAAGTGCATACTGGTGATACGATCACTTTTATTTTCAATCAATTTTAAAAGAGTATCCACTGTGTTTGGTCCACCTGCTGCTATGTAGTGTCCACAATCCAAATTCAATGAATTGTAAGGGGATTGTGCTAATGCAGTATCCCAGGCGGTGTCTGTTGCTTGTAGGTGTGCATGGTAACCAAAATAAATACCATGTTTAGCTCCCAAATCGCCTAAACGCTGTGTTTGCTTGGGATCAGTAGGTAATTCAACCGTAACTGATTTTGCACCTAAAATTTTGGCAACTTGTAGACCCCATTCAATTTCTGCATCTGTATTATTTGCATTAAAAACATTTGGTTTAAACGCATACACTGAAATACCTGCTTTATCAAGCACTTTACGAGCCTCATGGAATTTTTCCATCCCAACAGAATCTCTCCATGCTTTTGTGTCTTTTTGGTATTGTGCCATTTGAGCCCTTTGCTCATCGGTAAATGTTGGACGTTGTCCTGGAACAAATTTAAATTGAACTGGATTCTTCGGTTTCCCAGCAAATTCTTCAACAGGATCACCCATTAATTCCAATGCAGAAATACCAGCCTCATTACAATATTTAATGATATCATCAAGACTGCCTGGCATACTTCTATATGAATAAGTAATTGTTCCAATTTGAACGCCTGCAAATTTTGAATTTGGCTTTGCTAACATACCCGCAAACGATTTGTTTACGGCAAATAGTCCAAGAGAAGCAATAGCTCCTTTGATTAAAAAATCTCTTCGTGAATTATGTAATTCGCTTGACATAGTTTCTTAGGTTTAGTTAAGTAATAAGTAAGAAATAATAAGCAATAAGTTTACGATTTATTTGAATAGCTTGTATACTTTTTTACAGTTTTGAGACCAAATTGCTCTTTTTATCGAGCAATTATTGCCCTTTGATTTCCATTGAACCATTTATATCGTAAGAATTGGACACATTTAACACATAGCCTGCTGATGACTTACTCAATTTCCAATCCCAATGATGTGGACTTTCAAAATAGCGAAGTGTAATGCCTAAACTTCCATCAGTATTCCAATAGTAGGATCCAGCGACCTTAAAAGGGGCAATTCCTGTTAATGCACTTTTTGCTTGTCGCAATAAATAAGGACCCTTTAAATTAGTTTCAGATAGTGCAAATGTACCTTCATTTAATGGAATTGTATAACTTCCTTCGGTATCTTGAAGGTTTAACTGTAAACGATTACCATTTTCTTTGATTTGGATGGATTTAAATCCAAATGCATTGTCCTGTAATTTAATTGCTTGTTGATTAAAATCACCAATGTGTGGATTTGAAGCCGTTTCCGGAGAAGTTAGTTCCATTTCAGCTAATTGTTTTTTCAGTGCAGTTAATTCCTCAAGATTTGACGGTAATTTATTGGTTGAAAAGGCAGGCAATAAATGCTGCCAAATATTGTTTAAATCATCTGGTAAATCTTGTGATTCTGAGGTGATAACTACCACTGCATCTTTTTCTGGAAACATGACGATATATTGTCCAAAAGCCCCATCTGCTCGAAAAGCGCCATTTCTACATCTCCAAAATTGATACCCATATCCTTGTAACCAATCCGATGAATCCTTTTTTGATTGTCGTGCTGTTGGGTCTTGTTCAATTTGTTTACTGGTGGCTTCAGTAACCCATTTCTCTGATAGAATTTGTTTTCCGTTCCATTTTCCTTTTTGTAAATATAATTGACCAAATTTAGCCATGTCTTCAGTTTTGACACGTATTCCCCAACCGCCCACATTGATACCTTTTGGATCCGTTTCCCAGTCAATGTTTTTGATGTGCAAAGGTTGTAACAGTTTTGTTTCTAAAAAGTCAATTGTTTTTTGTCCGGAAACTTTTTGTACAATGGCACTCAACATATAAGTTGCCAAGGTATTGTATAAAAATTTAGAACCAGGTTGATGGTCAATTTGGGCACTTAAAAACCCACGAACCCAATTGTCAGAAGTTGCGACAACGTTTCTTAAAGGCTCTACGGTATGTCCTGCAGCCATCATCAATAAATCTTTAACGCGTAAATCGTGTAAGTATTGATTACTTGTGATGTCTTTGTTCTCTGGAAAAAAGGAAATAACCTTATCTTCAACCCTTAATTTTCCAGCGTCTACCAAAAATCCAATGGCAGTTGAGGTCCAGCTTTTACTGACAGAATACATGGTATGTTTCACATCCGCTGCATAGGGTTTTGCCCAGCCTTCTGCAATAACTTTTCCATGACGAAGTACCATGACGGAATGTAATTCGTGTTTTCCATTGGAATAGCTTTTGATCCAATTGCTGATTGCTTTCGAAGATACACCTTCTGCTTCTGGCGTTGAACGTGGTAAGTCTTGTGCAACAACAAGAAATTGTAAGAGGAAGAACAGAAAGGTCAAGCCCGACTTTTGTGAAATAAGTTTCATAATTAAAGGTTTGCGTGTAAATTAGAATCTTAATTTACAAACATATTTAGATTTTTGAATCATGAGTGATATTTTATTAGAAGTTGATGGCTTGGGAGTGGCGTATGGGGCTGATAAAATAGTCAATGATATTTCTTTTACAATTCGAGCAGGAGAGAATTGGGCAATTGTTGGAGCGATGGGTACAGGAAAAAGTACGTTGGCCAAAGCTTTATGTGGGCGATTGTTTCGAACGGGAACTGTTCGATATTTTGATTCCGATCAACATGTTCATGTGTATTTAGTTGAACAGCAGCATCATTTCAAAAATCGTTCCAATGTGAATGAATTTTACTTGCAGCAACGATTTAATGCTGCTGATTCGGAAGATTCTTATACCATCCGAGAAGAATTATCAAATGATCATCAGGAGGAAGCCACAAAATGGATGCAGTTGTTTAATATGGAATCTCATTGGGATAAGCCAATTTTACAATTATCAAACGGTGAAAACAAGCGTTTACAAATGGTAAATGCATTACTGAAGCATCCTGATTTTTTAATATTTGATAATCCATTTTTGGGATTGGATACGGAAGGTAGAAAATTATTAAATGCAGCCTTAGGGGTAATTCAACAACAGGGAGTTCCTTTTTTATTGATTAATTCTCCGATCGAAATGCCTGAAATGATTAGCCATGTGATGGTTTTGCAAAATGGACAATTGGCTTGGTTGGGCCCAGTAGCAAATTATGATGCAGAGCAATTTACGCTTCATACTCTCGATGGTTTTAAACAAAAGTTGGATGAATTAATCCAAACGCGCGCAGCGTTTGATCCATTTGTTCAAGCTGTTAAAATGGAAGATGTCCAAATTAAATATGGTTCGAGAACTATTTTAAGTCATCAACATTGGGAAATAAATAAAGGAGAAGCCTGGGCATTGAAAGGACCTAATGGGGCAGGTAAGTCGACAATGATCAGCATGATTACGGCAGATAACCCACAAAGTTATAGTCAGAAATTATGGTTATTTGATCGAAGAAGAGGAACAGGGGAGAGTATATGGGAAATAAAAAAACGGATTGGATTTGTGAGTCCAGAGCTTCATTTGTATTTTAAAAATACCGGAAAATGTTTATCGGTTGTTGGTTCGGGGATGTTGGATACCTTGGGATTATTTAAACCATTAACTGAAACGCAAAAACATCGTTCTTTGCTTTGGTTGGAAGTCCTAGGTATTGGACATTTAGCGGATAAAGAGTTTTATAGAATTTCTCAAGGAGAACAACGAATGGTTTTATTGGCAAGGGCTTTGGTGAAAAATCCTCCTTTGTTGATATTGGATGAGCCTTGTCAGGGATTAGATGCTGGACAAATTGAGCACATTAAAAAAGTGCTCGACTATTTAGTTGAGCACTCAGATACAACCTTAATTTATGTAAGTCACTATGTAAGTGATATTCCTTCCTGTGTGAGACAAACAAAAGAACTTAGTCTTGTCCCAACAGTCCAGCAGCCCATTGCGTAGCATACATGCTTTTGTAAAATTTGGCTTTGGTTTCAATCATTTTTTCGATGCTTTCTAAAGTCTTTAATTCCCTGGAATTTATCATAAACAAAGATCCCTCTCCGTTTTCCAATCGCATTTCTTCCGATTTTGTTAATTTTTTGTAATTATCTACCAGGGCATGTTGAATTTTTAACTGAGTTTTTAAATTTTCAAATTCTGTATGGTATTGTTTAATTTTAACTTCAATGGTGTTTCGCTTTAAAGATTGATTAATTTGTTCTTCTTGGTATTTTAATTTCACTTTTTCATATTCTCCTCTTCCAAATCGAAGGGGAATGGGTAACTCAATTTTTAATCCAGCAATGAAATTTTTACTCAAATTGTTATCCGTAAACATATTGTTGAATTGGTTTCCAGGACTCAATTGTTGGTAATCCACATTGATTTTTGGTAGTAAATTTTGGAATTTTAACTGCTTTTCAACTTGCAAAGCCCGCAATTTAAAATCATATATTTTTATTTCAGGATGTAAATCCTCTGCTCGTTGGAGCATCGCATTTACATTTAAATTAAATTCTTGCCATGCTTTTTGATTATTTAATTCTGAATCAGGTGTTATGCTTGGGTCTAAGAGGATGTTTTGACCATTTTTGTCCCACAAATAGCTTGATAATACTATTCGATTTTTTTGGGCGTTTAAGTCGGCATTTTGCAAATAATTTTCATAAAATTGAACTTGGGTAAAAGATTCAAGCGTATCAACGGCTGGTCGTTCTCCCAATTCAAATGACTTTTTTATCAAATCAAATCTTTTTTTATTGATCTGTAAGATTTGCTGAACCGTCTCCACTATTTGTACTGATTTTACCCATTCCCAATAGGCGGTTGCGGATTCAAACACAAGATTATTAAGGATAACTTTTTGCTCTTGTTGGCTTAATTGATTCATTATTTTGGCCTGATTCAAAGCCGCTCTTCGCTTATCTATTAAAAGATCTTTTCCTAAAGGAATGCTAATTCCAATGTAACTGCTACTTCCAAATGTTTTGGTCGGGTCTACTTTAAATCCTTCATAATTTTCTGTTCCAACTGAAAATTCTGTTCCAAACCATGTTGGAATAGATAATTCAGGTGAATTGTACTCATAATACGTTTTACCATCAAAGGATTTTTTCGAATAGTAATGCGAAAATATCGGGTCAAAAGCTCCTCTGCTGGATAAAATTTCTGCCTCTGATTTTTTTACAAGCAAATTGGATTGTACATAAATCGGATGGAATTTTTTGACAATTTCCAAATATTGAATGATGGAAAGCGTCTTTGATTCGGCAAACGCTTTCGTCGACATCAAAAAAACAAGTACAATAAATGGTAATTTTTTCATGTTAATTGGATTTCTTTTTCTTCGGTTCAGCTGCTTGGTAATAATCAGGCGGGAATCCGTTGATATTTCTCCACAATTCATACCCTATCATCACATCTTTTAATAAGGCGATGCCTTGCGCTCCCATTCCTAGTGTTAATTCTTTTGGCCATGGGCGGTCTGCTGGATTGGGAGCAACCAATACTCGATACATTCCATTTGAACTTACAGAAGTTTCAATGGCAAACACCTTTCCTCCAAAAGTACCATAACTTGTTTGTGGCCAACCGGAGAAAACAATAGCTGGAAATCCATCAAAGGTGAAGCGTACTTTTTGACCTATAGAAAGTAAGGGGAGGTCCATTGGTCGAACAAACATTTCTACCGCTAAATCGTTTCGATTTGGAACAATTTCAGCAATTGATTCACCTTCCTTTAAAATCTCTCCAATACCTGATTTTTTCGCTTGTACAATTTGTCCATTTTGTGGCGCAATAATATAATATAGCCCTTGTCGAATGCGGTAGTTGCTTAACTGGTTTTCCATTTTGGCTAAGTCTCCTTCTGCAGTAGATTCCATACTTAAGGCACTTAATTTATCACCAATGGCTTTATTTGATTTGTCCTGGTATTCTTGTTCAATGCCATTTAACTCCAGTTTTAAATTCTCTAATTCTTGAAGACTAACATTGATTTTGTTTTCAATTACAATTTTCTTTGCTTGCGAATTTCGAAAACTTGCAACGCGTTGTTGGTATTGCGTCTGCGAAACAAGACCTTGTTTGAACATTTTTTCTTGTCGCTCTAGTTGATCTTTCGCAAGTTGAAATTCATTCTCCAAGGCATTTAATTCAGCTTTTTCTCCAACAAGTTTATCTTCCGTTTGTTTAATTTTATTTTTTGTTTGTGTTAATTTAATTTTCTTGGCACGATTGATTGCATCGACTTGGTTCTGACTTGCATTGGCCTTTTGCTGATAATAATCAATAGTTATTTTTTTTACTTCTACTTGTTTTTTGGTGCGTTGAACCAATTGCGGATCTAAATATTCTGTTTTTACCTCAGAAATTAAGGCAATTGTATCGCCAGCCTGTACATAATCACCCTCTTTTACCCACCATTTGCTTATCTTTCCAGCAATGGGTGAGTTGATTTCCTGTGATCGATTTTCTTGTTTGATGGTTGTAACCGTACCTTTTGACTTTATGTTTTGGGTCCATGGTAAAAACAAAAAGATAACCAAACCCAGTAACAAACCATAAATCCATGGTTTTATCACTTGATTATTTTCAATTTGGTAGATTTTTTGATAGGATTTAAATTCCATATGTTTCTTATTTTTATAAAGTCCCGTTTATTAAAGTAAGTTGTTGATCACATTTCAAGGCAAACTCCTGATCATTGCTGATGATGATACATGTCGTATTTTTTAATTGTAAAAAATACGTCATTACTTTTTCTTTTAAATCCTTACCTAAATCATTCCATGGTTCTTCCATGAGTAATAATTTAGGTGCATTTACCAGTGCGCGAAGCAATAATATTTTTTTTGTGTTGGTAAATGGAATCTTCTTTCCGGTTGGATCCAAAACTGTATCAAAGCCATTTGGGAAATGTTCTAGGAAATTTTCAAATCCTAATTCTTTAGCTAGTTGTATCACATCCGCATGTTGAATTCCTTTTCTTCCTAATTCGATATTTTCCCAAAGTGTTCCT
>JBEGQV010000031.1:0-4857 GCA_041180785.1 Bacteroidota bacterium
TGCCCCATTGGCCTTTTCCTTCGGTGCTTTGTATATGAGTATTTCAGGCTCTGAAACATTGTACAACATGCGATTGCCAGGCATGGCATTTAATTCTTTTTCTTTCCAGTCCCAAGTTTCAGAACCTGGTGCTTTTCCGGGATATAGTTTTACGGTTTGTTGGCAAAAAGAAATTTGAGTAATAAATAAAAGTACTAAATATAGATTTTTCATGTTAGTTATTTTTATATTCTTAAATTCTTATATTCTCATTCCTTACTATTTAAAGTTTGAATATCAAATCCTGCAATTTGTTTATAGGTTAACATAATTTCAGCGAGTTCGTCATGTGGAATTTCGTTTTCTTTGAAACCATCTGGAAAACGATCTTCCATCAGGTCCATGATAAAATCTGGTCCTTTTTGGCGATTTTGGTTGACCACTTTAGCCGCCGCAGGTACTCGTTCGGCATCATACATCTCTAAGGCTTTGATGGGGTCATTTGTTTCCAATAAGGCTCTGGTTAAAGCATCGGTGTCGAGAATGGCTTGAGAGGCGCCGTTGGATCCGATTGGGTACATGGGGTGTGCAGCATCGCCCAATAAAGTTACTCGACCAAACGACCAGCGATCTAATGGATCACGATCTGACATCGGAAATTCATAAATTCCATCCGAATCAGCAATTAGCTTCGTCACATCTATCCAATCAAATTTCCACGTTTTATAAATTTCTAACAATCGCTCTTTCCCAACCTGTCGATTCCAATCGCGCACAGTAACTCGCCCCTCTTCTCCCATTTTCAGGTTACCCACCCAATTGATTAATTGATTACCCTCCTCATCTAAGGAGTCGACGATAGGATAAATTACCATTTTTTGTCGTAAGGATCCAATCATGGCCATTGTGGCACCCGTTAAAAACGGTTTCATTTTAGTCGTTCCACGGTACAATACATTGCCTGAATAAACTACACCCCCTTCATTTGGATACAATATTTTTCTTAATTCGGAATGAATACCGTCTGCACCAATCAAAATATCTCCTGTTTCTACGGGAAGGTTTTCATTTGATTGTTTATTGACAAAAGTCGCACGAACTTCCTTTTCATCTTGCTCAAAAGAAGTTAAGTGCGCATTGGTAATAATATTTTCTACCCCGATCACTTCCTGAGCAGCTTTCCACAACAACATTTGAAAAGAGCCTCGATGAATCGAAAATTGAGGCCATTTATATCCAGCGTAACGTCCACGCGGCTCCGACCAAAACAATTGTCCATACCGATTGGCATACACCAAATCTTTTGTTTCTACGGCAATGTTTGCGATGCGTTCTTGTAAACCTAAATTTGTCAACACACGAACGCAATGAGGTAAAAGGTTGATGCCAACACCTAAAGGTTTGATTTCATCTACTGATTCAAATACCCTGACATCGTGTCCAATTTTCTTTAAACTGATTGCCGTAACCAATCCACCAATTCCACCACCCGCAATGATAATTTTCATATTAATAGGTAAAGTTTTTCAATAATTCTACTAGGTATTTTACGCCTTCCATAGGCATCCCATTGTAAATAGATGCTCTAAATCCGCCCACTGTCGGAAATCCTTTGATACCGGTGATGCCATTTTCTTCCAAATAAGTCAACAGAGGGGCTTCCATAGTTGGGTTTGAGGTTTTAAAACATGCATTCATTAAGGATCGATCTTCTTTTTGAGTAATTCCATACAAATTCGGATTACGATCAATCTCCTCATACATCAACTGTGCTCGCAAGTTTGCAATAGTTTGCATGGCTGTTAATCCACCTTGTTTCTTGATCCATCGCAACATGAGTAAGGATACAAAAACCGGATAAGTTGGCACCGTATGGTAGAGCGATTGTTCTTTGATATGCGTTTTGTAATTGAAAATAGTAGGAACAACATGGCTTAGGTCGTCACGTAAATAATCCCGGTTGACTAAAACACAGGTGATACCGGCTATTCCAAAACTTTTTTGGGCTGAGGCAAAAATGACAGCAAATTTTTCAAATGGTAAGGGCCGTGTTAAGAAATCAGAGGTTAAATCTGCCACTAAAGGAACATTTACATCAGGATATTCAGCATATTGTAAACCATCAATGGTTTCATTAGAGACCACATGCAAATACTTGATATCAGAAGGAACCTCAAAATTCTTAGGAATTCGATCAAAATGGGTATTTGCAGCTGAATCTAAGATTTCAATACGTGCGATTTCAGCAGCAGCATCCATGGCACGCTGTGCCCAAAAACCTGTGTTGACAAAACCAATTTTCTCCGTTTTGTTCACCAAATTCATAGGCGCAACAGCTAATTGAGAACTAGCTCCACCCGGCAACCAAAGTACTTCCCAAGTTTTAGGTAATTGGTACAGCTCCTTCACCAGGGATGTTGCTTCTTCAATAATTGCTGTAAACAACGGAGCTCGGTGGCTGATTTCAGCCACCGATAAATTTGTACCCATATAATCTACCAGTGCATCAGCGGCTTCCTGAAATACATCTGTGGGAAGAGTGGCTGGCCCTGGAGAAAAATTAAATTTATTCATTATACTTTTTCAATTACTACTGCATAACCCATTCCCACACCCACGCACATAGCAGCTAAGGCATATTTTTTATTATTTTTTTCTAAGCCGTGTAAGGCAGTTTGAATAATTCGGGTGCCCGACATCCCCAATGGGTGTCCAAGTGCAATGGCACCACCGTGTGGATTGATTCGCTCATCGTCATCTGCCAATCCCAAACTTCTTGAAACTGATAAACACTGGGCGGCAAAGGCCTCATTGAATTCGATGATGTCCATTTGATCTAAGCTCAAACCCGCTTTTTGCAACGCTTTTTTAGAGGCCTCTACCGGTCCAATTCCCATAATTCTTGGTTCAACCCCAACCACTGCGGAGGAAATTATTCTGCCTTTTGGTAAAAATCCAGCATTTTTTACTGCAAATTCCGAAGCTAACAGCATTGCTGCTGCTCCATCATTTAATCCGGAAGCATTTCCTGCGGTTACGGTTCCACCATCTTTACGAAAAGCAGGTTTTAGGCTACCTAATTTCTCTAAGGTAGTTGAGCCCTTAATAAATTCATCTTGGTCAAAAATCTGCACATTTCCTTTTTTATCTGCCCATTCCACTGGCACAATTTCCTCGGTAAAGTAGCCTAATTTCTGAGCTTCAAAAGCTTTTTGTTGGGAAAGAAAGGCAAATAGATCCTGATCTTCGCGTGAAATTTTATAAATATCCACCAAATTTTCAGCTGTTTGTCCCATGGCATCGATGCCATATATATCTTTCATTTTCGGATTTACAAAACGCCAACCGAAAGAGGAATCAAACATTTGTGCATCATTTCCAAAAGGTTTCGAGGTTTTAGAGATTACCCAAGGTCCGCGTGTCATGTGCTCCATGCCACCCGCAATAAAAAGTTCACCATCACCCGATTTAATCGCACGATTGGCATGGATAACGGCCGACATTCCTGAGGAACATAAACGATTCACCGTTTCACCTGGAACAGAATAAGGTAAACCAGCCAATAAAAGTGCCATTCGAGCAACGTTTCGATTGTCTTCTCCAGCTTGATTATGACATCCTAAAATCACATCATCCACCAATTCTGGATTTAAGTTCGGATTTCTTTTCAACAATTCTTTTATTGGGACTGCCGCCAAATCATCTGCCCGTACTTGCGATAATCCACCACCAAAGCTTCCAATGGCTGTTCGAACAGCATCTATTATATACGTTTCCTTCATCATAATTTCTCAACAAATTGGGCAGCGGTCTTTGCTCGAACGGTTTCAAGGTCTGCCCCCGGCAATAAATCTATCAAAGTTAAGCTTCCTGTGGAATAATCAAAAACTGCTAGGTCGGTAATAATTAAATCGACTACCCCCTTCGCTGTCAATGGTAACACGCACGATGGAACAATTTTAGATGATCCATCCGGATTGGTGTGTGTCATCGTAATGATTAATTTCTTAGCACCTGCTGCCAAATCCATTGCTCCACCTACACCTAATAGAGGTTTACCTGGTACTGCCCAATTGGCCAAATTACGTTGTTCATCTACTTCCAATCCACCCATTATCGCAACATCGATGTGTCCACCACGAATCATTGCAAAGGAATCAGCGCTATCAAAATAACTACTTCCTTTCAAGGCCGTCACCGGAATTTTTCCTGCATTGACAGGATAATCCATCGCACCTCCTCCATCAGTTGGTACCGGTCCGACTCCCAACATACCATTTTCGGTATGAAGAATAATTCCATGATCGTCGGTAATCAAATCGGCCACTAAGGTTGGTATGCCAATGCCTAAATTCACCACATCACCTTTTTTCAATTCGGATAAAGCACGTTTTGCCATGTTCATTCGTACCTCATCTACTTTTTTGGAGGAAGAGACAGATGCAGAACTACCTAGATCCTCGGCTGTCAATTTTTCTTCTACTAAAAAATCAACATAACAGCCGGGGGTATGAATATCCTCGGGTTTAATTTGTCCAACTTCAACGATTTCTTGTACTTCCGCAATTACCAAATCAGCGGCAGTTGCCATGGCTCGATTAAAGTTCTGTTCGGTCATACGATACTGCAAGTTCCCAGCTGTATCGGCTCTCCAAGCACGGATAAAGGCCACATTGGCACGAATTCCTGGAATAAAAACTTGCTCAATTCCGTTGATAATCTTCGTTTCTTTATCCTTTGCAATTAAGGTCCCTGCTGAAGTTGGGGTGTAAAATCCACCTATTCCAGCCCCTCCTGCACGAATAGCCTCTGCTAATGATCCTTGCGGAAGTAATTCATACTCCACCAATCCCTCTTGTGCCGCTTTTACAGCATCTG
>JBEGQV010000032.1:0-2732 GCA_041180785.1 Bacteroidota bacterium
CAGGTCCAGATTTTATCCAAGCACGTATTCGCATCGATGAATTGGATTGGCATGGATCCGTTGAAATCCATGTAAAAACATCTGATTGGAACCTTCATAAACACCAAGTTGATCAGGCATACGAAAACGTGATCCTACATGTGGTTTGGATACATGACTCGATTATTGTGAGACCTGATGGATCAGCCATACCAACAGTAACACTCAGCCAATACATTAAAAAACCGTCGCAGTATTTGCCATCTGTAAAATCATCCTTTTTATGTGAATCCTTAGCGACTACAGTACCCCATGCGATTATTCAACAGATGAAAAAACGTTGTCTAGAAGAACGACTACAAGTCAAAATCAAACATATTGAAAACATCTGGATGGATTGTGAAAAAGACTGGGAAGAAACTATCTATCGAATACTTGCTCAATCCATGGGATTTCACCAAAATGGAGAAACAATGTTGCGTTTAGCAAGTTCCGTCCCTTTAAAACTACTGTGGAAATATCGTGAATCACCCTTACGAATGGAGGCCCTTTTATTTGGACAAGCAGGCCTTATTGACCATTTCCCCATTGCACAATGGCAAGAGCGTTTAAAAATTGAATATGAATTTTTACAACACAAACATCAATTGGAATATGCATATATGAATGCATCTCATTGGAAATACTTTAAACTTCGACCCCAAAACTACCCCAATATCCGACTGTACGAATTAGTGCTACTCCTAAAATCAAATTTATCCTTACTAACCTTTTTATTAGAAATCAACTCATTAAAAAATCTAAGACTTTTTTTCGAATCCCACCACGAAGAAAAAAGAAAAGCCTTTGGTGAACAAGCTTTTAAAAGTATTGTCATCAATGCCATTGTTCCCATTTTATTGTTTTATGCATCAGAGAAAAATGAATTAAACTATCAGTTGAAAGCCATGCAATGGATGCATGAATTAAAACCGGAGGGGCATTCAATTGAAAAAGAATTTTTACAAATTGGACTTTCTGCTGAAGATGCGGCAGATTCACAAGCTTTTGTTCAGTGGAAAAAAAATTATTGTGATAAAGGAAAATGTTCTGGATGTGATATCGGAAAATTTGTGTTTGAAATAGCGTAATTTATCGATAAAGATGATGCATTTATCGATTGCCGTATTTTTTATCTATTTTTTTAAGTAAACTGCAAAAAAATTAAACCGAACATGCAAGAAAAAATTAAAAGAAACGAATTTTTAAAATCACTTGGCTTCAAAGGTGGCGCATTATTAGCATTGTATTGTACAGGTCAAGGACTAAGTTCTTGTTCGGCAGACAATACGGTAGTTCCTGCTTCAGTGGATTTGAGCTTAGACCTGAGCAGTGCTTCCAATGCCGCCTTAGGTACGACAGGTGGCTATGTCATCTCTTCAAATGTAGTGGTCGCAAACGTTGGCAATGGAAATTATGTGGCAGCATCCATTACCTGTCCACATGAAAACAAAAACGCTATTCGTTATACACAAGGAGTTTTTTATTGCCCTGAACACGGTGCAACTTTTTCAACGAATGGAACATGCACGAATGGTGTGACAGGAAAGGCCTTGAAGATTTATACTGTGACAAAAAACGGAACGACTTTGACGATCAAATAAGTATAAAATTTTGATTGCAAAAAAAGCCCCGAGAAATCGGGGCTTTTTAATTTGTTGACCTACCAGGACTCGAACCTAGAACGACTGAACCAAAATCAGATGTGTTACCATTACACCATAGGTCAATCACAAATCGAGTGCAAAAATAAGACCTTTCGGCTAAATTATCAAATACAGAAGCAAAAAAATCGAATAAATTATTGATTAGGTTGCTAACCGACTGAAATCTAGTTTATTTCTGCAGATGAAACCTGTGCCTCTGGGTGAATTTTCTTCACCAATCCCTGCAATACCTTGCCTGGACCACATTCGATAAATTCCGAAGCTCCCGCTGCAACCATAGCCTCCACAGACTGGGTCCATAATACCGCACCAGTCAATTGATCTATTAAGTTCTTTTTAATAGTTGCGGGGTCTTGTGATGGTTTCGCATTTACGTTTTGAAAAATCGGACAAACGGGTGACTTGATTTCGGTTTGTTCAATGGCAGCAGCTAACTCAACTCGTGCAGGCTCCATAAAAGGCGAGTGAAATGCGCCACCTACTGGCAATGGCAACACACGCTTTGCCCCAGCTGCCTTTAATTCCTCTCCTACTTTTTCAATGCCTTCCACTGAACCTGAAATAACAACCTGACCCGGACAATTGAAATTCGCCGCTACAACTTGTCCGTTTGATTTGGCACAAATATCTTTTATCGTATCATCTGGCAAACCCAATACCGCTGCCATTGTACTTTTTTGAATTTCACAAGCTGCTTGCATTGCCAATGCACGTTTAGATACCAATCGGAGTCCGTCTTGCCACGACAAAGCTCCCGCAGCAACTAAGGCCGAAAATTCGCCTAGCGAATGTCCTGCTACCATTTCTGGCGCAAAATCCTTTGCCAATTTAGCTACCAAAACCGAATGCAAATAGATTGCAGGCTGCGTAACTTTTGTTTGTTTTAATTCCTCTTCAGACCCCTCAAACATTACCTTGGAAATAGCAAATCCCAAAATCTCATCTGCCTCTTTCATGATCTCTTTTGCAAGATCAAAATTTTCTACTAAATCCTTGGCCATCCCCGGAAATTGCGATCCTTGACCTGGAAAAACGTATGCTTTCATT